>PSRL01000009.1 GCA_003176035.1 Verrucomicrobiota bacterium | reverse complement strand
ATGGTCGGTTCCTTTGAGGAGAATGGGCCTCAGAGAATTCCGCCCCTTAATTTGTTGGCGGTTTGTTGCGAATTTCGAGAGACAGCTGGATCGCGTCTAAGGTCTTACGCACGTTTTCTTTCATTGAAAATTTTTTGGCCATATCTAGTCGCGCCTGCCGTGTATTGTCTCGGGCGTGACTAGGCAACCAATGTCTTAAGGCCTGAACCAGGCTTTCTTCATGGCCAACTGGCACCTTATTGCCGAATCTCTCATCCTTTTCCAGTAGTTCGGAAAATCCGTTAGCTTCTGTCGTAATGATGGGCAGACCAGCGGACAGAGCTTCCAAGCATGCATTAGAAAAAGGGTCGTAGAGGGTGGGTAAAATAAAAATATCTGCCGCGGCGTAAAGCGGAGTCATTTGAGAAACCGGACCGGCGAATGTGACATGCGGAGAAAGATAAGCTTTTGATGGACCACGTCCGGCTACTAACAACTTTGCACGTCCCCGGAGAGCATTGACCGCATTTACTGCGAAACGTAGTCCTTTTCGCTCCCACCCTGTACCCGTGAAAAGGACAATTGTTTCTTCGGCTGAGAAGCCGTATTGTCGGCGAATCCGCATTCGATCATTTTGCGCAGGCATTTCTGCTTCAAAACCGTTGGGAATCAGAACAATTCTTTCTTTTGGAAACTGATAATGTGCAAGGATTTCCTGCCGTACCATTTGGGAATTTGCCACTATGATGCCTGTGTGATCCGGATGAAACATGCGGTGCTCTAGTTCCAGAATCTGCCTGTGTTTGGAATTGAGAAAGTGGCGAAACCAGTAACGCAAAGGGAACTCAAATTGTTTCCTTCGTTGCAGCCATACTTTATGCACGCCGTCCCCCGCTCGATAAACATCGCATTCCAAAATCCGTTCCAAACTAAAAAGACAGTCTACTTTTTGTTTCATGCTCTGCAGTTCCTGAGCAAAGGCCAATGGCGATTTTGCCGCGATTCTTCGGATTTCCCCATAATCCCAAGCACTTTTTGGCCAATCTGTTGACGCATAAAAAACTACTTCCAAACCAGCTTGCACTAAGCCGTTAGCAAGGCGACGGAGATAGGCCTCCGCCCCCCCTGTTGCTGAGTAACCACGCCGGACTAAGGCTATACGCATCGGACGGGAAGAAAGAAAACCAGGCGACAAATCGAGACAAATCTGGCTAAATCAGAAATGAACCACCACATGAAAGTTTCGCTTACTAGCTGTTCTTCGCTGCCTCATGCAATAACCATTTATTGGATCTGTCGAAACCTCTCTCAATGCCTGTGAAAATCCTTTGTCTTCAATTGAAGCGCATCGGAGATCTTCTGCTTACCACACCGGCATTGACCGCCCTCAGAGAAGCCTATCCGGACGCGGAAATTCATGTGGCAGCGGATGGAGCCTTTGCCTCTTTGTTTCCCTGTCTTCCCGCCGACCAGTTCTTACCCCTTCGGCGTGGTACACCCGGCGCCTGGCTAAGGATTCTTCGGGAACGCTACGATATTTGCTTAGACTTCAATGCCAGTGACCGCTCCTCTCTTACTTCCTTTCTCGTGCGATCACCTCAAAAAATTACGTATTCGAGGTTTATAAAGCGTCCTTTCCGCAGGTTCATTTACCACACATTCGTAGACTCCATTCTCAGCGAGCGTCACACTACAGATTTCCATTTGGACCTCCTCACCGCTCTGAAAATTCATCGGGAGGGACTTCCCTTAAGTGTTAAACTTCCATCGGAGGCCATAGATTGCGTTGACCATCTCCTGACTACCTTTCAGGTGACCCAGCCTTTTGTCGTGGTCCATCCCGGTACCCTAAGGCCGGAAAAGTATTGGATAAACGAACGATGGCTGGCGGTAATTCGTCATATCAAAGAGGTCCATTCTCTCCCAATTCTGTTAACCGGTTCTCTCTCCCAATCAGAAAAAACGCGCTTGCAAAGCCTGTTAGATCATTCTGATGCAGGACTTTGGATTGACTTAACCAGGCAGCTGAATCTTGCGCAACTCACCGTTCTCATCTCCAAGGCGCGGATTCTCTGCGGAGTGGATTCCGCGCCGATCCATTTGGCCGACGCTGTCTCGACGCCTTGTGTCGCTCTTTTTGGTCCAACCAATCCGTACCACTGGGGACCTCGAAATCCGATTTCCCGAGTCGTTGGTCCCCACCAAATTCCTTATCAGCCTTACGCTCCCGGTAGGCCTATGGATACTATTTCCGTAAGGGAGGTGACCTCGGCAATTGACACGGTATTGGCCGCCAACCGGAAGTAAAAGCGGTGCGCTCTCTTATACTCTCCAGTTAGGATTCCATCGATAAACCTGATCCAGGATCACTTCCGCAAAAGCCGGCTCGGTTCCGATGGCGCTAGCGTAGAAGAGCTTTTTTCCGCGCAGCTCATAGGGATTGTGCCGAAAGACTTCGGTCTGGCTTGCAGCCATCGAAGGCTCGGAGGTAATTCCCAACATGACGGGAATATCCTGGTAGCTATGGAGGCCGTCTGAAATAAAAAACGGTACTATCACCACATTAGGTTGGGTTGCCAGAAGAGCCCAGTCTGAAATCTTCGGAACATCATCCATATAGGCCGCAATTACTTCGGCATAGCGTCCTCGAATCTGAGCAACTTGCTTTTTGACGGCTTTGGCTGAATTTTCATTCAAATCTGTGCCATGTCCGGCTATGATCAGAGTGGTTTGCTCACTGGGCACGCCCGGCGCGACTTTTGCGACTTGCCGTAAAAGAAGTTCGGTCATCTTCGGATGGCTCCCTACTGGCGGGCAGTATTTGATGGTCCGTTCTTCTTTTCGGGTAAGGGCGCCCTGCAGTTCCAACTCGCGGGGGATGACGGTTTGAGTGAAGTATCCTTCGCTGATAAAATTAGGGACAATATAAACTTCTTTGGATTCCAGCATGTGATAAACTTCACGCATGGAAGGTTCTTCCTTCCAAAAACAACATACCGTCTCGCGGAAGATTCGTCTTTTTCGAATGGTGGCGGCATGGACATGTGTCGGCAAACTGGAATCCGGGTTGACTGTAGACCCATGCCCTACGATGATCAAAGCGGCGTTGGAAAGGCAGATATCAGGCTTCATCAAATTCTCTGTTGAAAACAACCGGAAGCACCCTTAAACTATTTACAGTCTTTATGTCCCAATTTTCTTTATCTAAATTCGGAGAAAATCTCCCTGTCACCGGTATTGTAGCAGTCTCACAGGCCGCTGTGGGATTGGCGCTTGGGCTACTCCTTGCTGAAAAGATGGGACGCTCCGCCCGTGTTCGGACGGCCATCGCGTTGATGGGTGCGGGTGCCGCCGCGTTAATTCCGACTGTTGCGGGAATTGCGAATCGCGTAGCCACCAGTCGGCCAAGCACACGCCACATGCAAAGGCGGCTGGATAGCATTCGGGGGGATTTTGGTATCTCTTCAGGGTCTTGATTAGCCTGAGGACCCTCATTTTTTAGGAATTCCTGATCGCTAGACACTTAAATGGGGATCCTCTGTGCAAACAGAGTGTTCCCCGGGCGCATCAAATCTATAATCATTTTTATAGTTATTTGGCTATAGTCAATTTTTCATGCGCCTCATTCTTGCTTCCAGTTCGCCACGCCGCAAGCTGCTCCTACAGCAAGCTGGATATGAGGTAGTTGTATTTCCCTCTGAGGCTACGGAGCTTGCCAGCCATCCGGAAGGGGCGAAAGCCTTAGCAGTTGCCAACGCTCGGCTCAAAGTGGATGCGGTGTGTCAAATTCGGCTGCCATGTGAGGAAGAAGTGATATTAGGTGCGGATACGGTAGTCAGCCTAAATAACGAAGTTTTTGGCAAGCCGAAAGATCGTATGGAAGCCGAAAGCATGTTGACTCGGCTAGCCGGTTGCTGGCATGAAGTGATCACAGGTATTTGCGTCTGGAGAACCGCCCCGAGCACTCTTAAAACCGAATTTTTTGAAATCACACGAGTCCTCTTTCATCCACTGAAATTGTCTGACATTCGATCCTACCTCGATAGCATCCATCCCTATGACAAAGCCGGGGGCTATGCCGCTCAAGAGGGAGGCAAAAATATCATAGCTGACATAGAAGGCTCCTTTTCAAATGTCGTCGGGCTGCCCATGGAAGTTCTCCAGGCAATTTTGCTACCGTTTCGCAAAACCGATTCCTTTTTTTAGATGTTTGACGGATCTAAAAGCAGCTGCTCAATCCGTTTGAGCAGCCGTCCGGCGGCACCTCCATCAATGACTCGATGGTCAAAACTGAGAGTGAACTCGGAAATGGTAATGGGCGACCATTCCTGAGTTTCGCTATTCCAATGGGGTCTGATTTGGCCTGCTCCCATCCCAAGAAGCAGAGTTTGTTCAGGCAACGGAATGGGAGTTGCCAGGGTGAGCCCGAAAACACCGTAGTTGGTAACCGTCGCAATGGAGCCGCCGGTTTCTTGAGCCGGCAATTTTCGCTGTCGTGCCAGGTGTACCAATCGATTGTAGCGCTCGACAAGGTCCATTAATCGATATTGTTCAGCATTGCGAATTACAGGAACCAAAACACCGTCTTCGGCTTCCACCGCAAAGCCGATATCTATGGAGCGTGGATGGATAATGCGGTCCCCGACAAGGCGGCCGCCAGCGGCGCTATTTTCGCTGAGCGCCAAGGCAAGTGCGCGGAGTGCATATAAGGCGGGACCCGGTTTAAGTTTCTGTTTCTTACGGTGCGTTAAGAGCGGATCCATATTGACCGGCAAGACGACCGTTGCAAGGGGCCGGGTCCAACTTCGTCGCATAGCGTCCGCTACGGCGACGCGCATGGTGGAAGCAGAGGTTATTTTGTTGCGTTCCAGGTCGCTAAGAAAACGTTCCAGGTCATCGATGGTGACGCGCCCGCCTGCGCCGCTCCCAGCAATTCCTGCAAGATCCGCGGCATGAAGGCCCAATTCAGCCATCCGCGCCTTCATTCGCGGAGAAAGATAGCTTGCTCCGACGGCGTGGGCTGGCACTGGTAAACCTTTTACCGTAGGCCTCACTCTTCCAGCCGGAGCCATCAGGATTTCCGATGCTACCGATATGGTATGACCTGATTTTGGCCGTGTCGGAATTGGCTCTTTATGAATTCCAAGTCGCTGAGCCTCAGAGTCGGCAACCTCAATATAGCCCAAAATCGCTCCAACAGGATAACTTTGACCCGCCCGGGCAAGCAGACCCGTGACTTTGCCGCTACATTGAGCCGTAACCTCCATCATAGCTTTATGGGTCTCCACCTCCATAAGATTACAGTCAGCTTCCACGTGAGCTCCTTCTTGATGCAGGATATTGACAATAGTGGCCTCAGCGATGGACTCGCCGAGCTGTGGCATAATGATGGGGACCTGGTGAGGCATAAATAACTGAGGTTATGTCTCCGGCGGCTGTTGGAGGAGCAAAAAAGGCTGCCTTTTTACATAACAATGCATAATAAAACGGATTAAAATTCCAATAACCGCCGGAGAGCGGAGCTAACAGCGACCGCCGTCGGACGATGGGAGGACCAAAGATCGGGGTGAAATGGTACTGGGGTTTCCTTGGCATTTAGCCTCTGTGGCGGCGCATCCAAAAGGCCGTATCCTTCTGATGCCACTCGTGCTAAAATCTCTGCAGACACCCCGCCCCACGGCCATGCTTCACCCACGCAGAGCAAACGCCCGGTACGTGCAACGGAAGCTAAAACCGCATCGGTATCAAACGGCTTCACGCAGCGCAGATCCACAACTTCGATTTCATAACCATCCGCAACCAGCTCTTCCGCAGCAGCAAGACACTCATGCAGCATAGCGCTGTATGTCACTACTGTTGCATCTCGACCCTGCCGCGCCAAACGCGCTCGTCGTGCCGGCATGGCCTCTTTGGGTAAGGACTCCGATTTGAGGTGATTGTATAAAAACTTATGTTCGCAGAAAATAACCGGATCATCGATTGCAATTGCTTCTAACAGCATACTATAAGCGTCCTCCACCGTTGCTGGTGTCATTACAACCAGGCCGGGATAGTGGCTATAAATTGATTCCATGCTTTGGCTATGGAATGGTCCCGCACCGGCCGTACCACCGGAAGGAAGGCGCACAACGATGGGGCAAGGAACCGAGGTACGATAGAAAAGCGTGGCTGCTTGATTTACGATCTGATTAAATCCACACGTAGAGAAATCTGCAAATTGCATTTCTACAATGGGGCGCATCCCTTCGATAGCGGCTCCAATGGCAATTCCTACAATAGCATCTTCACTGATTGGCGCATCCAACACTCGGGCAGGAAATTTTTCCGCGAGGTATTTTGTGGCCTTAAAAGCCCCCCCAAATTGTCCTATGTCTTGTCCGTATAAGAATACCCGCGGATCAGCCGCCAATGCATGGGCTTGGGCTTCGCGAATTGCTTCCAAATATGTAACGCTCATTATTCTAAATAATCCGAATCCGATTGAGAAAAGGCGCTCCAATTTTCTTCCGCCGGGTTTGGGGTTGGTTCGCGTAAAACTCTGGCAACAGCTCCATCCACTTCCTTACTAACACTCGTCCGCCATTCTCTCAAATCCGCCTGCGAAGCCCAAGAACGAGCCACAATGGTTTGCTCCGCTTGTACCAAACAATCACGGCCATAAGACTGATCGTAATGCGCAGAGTCTACATAACTTGCGTCATCGTGTTCTCCATGGCCCACCAAACGAAGCAAGGAAGCGACCACCAGCTGGGGCCCCTTTCCGCTTCGGGCTGCATGGACCGCATTTCCGACGACTTTAAGACATTCTTCTAAGTCTGTGCCATCGACCTGATGACCACTCACTCCGTAACCGATCGCTTTATCGAGCAAGTTGGCGCAGGCAAATTGTCGGTTGTTTGGAGTCGAATAGGCATATTGATTGTTAGCCACCAGCAAAACTAAGGGCGCTTTTTCGACTGCGGCCGCATTGAGGCCTTCATGAAAAGCTCCCGTTGAAGTGCCTCCATCTCCGATACAAGTGCCCCCTACCACACCCGTTTCACCTCTGAGGCGTCGAGCCATAAGACCCCCAACTACTACTGAGATCATCGCACCGAGATGGCTGATCATAGGGTAATAACCTTCTCGAGGCAGCCCTCGGTGAATGTTGCCATCCCGCCCTTTCATGGGGCCGAGTTGAGAACCCAGGTATGTCCTCAGAGTGTCCAGAATAGTATCCCCAAAAGCCATACGTCCGGCTTGATCGCGAATCAACGGGGCATAAATATCGCCTTTCTTTAAATGAACGCCGAGCGAGACGCTGAAGGCTTCTTGGCCCTTACCAAGGAAAACCCCCCCTTTGATCAATCCTGCCCGATAAAGGCTTGCCAATTTTTCTTCGAGCACTCGTGCCGCCAACATAAAACGGTATGCTCGAATGAAATCTTGGGCCAAATTCTCTAGCCGAAAACTCATTTTGGGTGTTGCCAACATTGTAACCACACTAAACGAGTCCTGCGCCGGACGTCACTGCAAATGTTTTGTAAGCAAATTTTAGCCTGAGTTAGGATCATAATGTGGTAGAGTTAGTTATAAAGATACGAATTCTGGGAAGGGAATGTTTTTTAGAACTTCTCTTCCAAAATCTAGAAAGGCCGGCGCGGGAAGCAATTATGACAGAGGATCAGGAGCGAGGATGGTCAGGTGTCCTCTGCGTACCTGACCGACTTAAGCGACACCATTCTGTGGCAGAAGCGCTCTCGCTCCACAGGGTTGCCGCCCTTTTGGAGTCAGGTTGTGTTCCCAAAATTAGTCAATATCCCCCAAGGTATTGTCTCAATTTGGCGCCTCGCTGGCTCCGATATTTCTGGCAACGCCGGTCTTCCTAGATTTGGGAGAGGTGCTACCCTCTTCCCGGGAAACAACCAAACGTGATCTCATATGCGATCCTTCTTGAGAAAATGAAACACAAAACACATCAAATAGTCCAAGCCTTGCTCAAAAAGTATGGATACACATTTTCTGAGGAACTAGGCATCAAATTGGAAAGCAACACTCCTTCTGCGTTGTATCGATGGCTTTGTGCAACGCTGCTTTTTGCGGCTCCGATAAGAAACAAAACCGCTGTTTCCGCAGCGAAGGCCTTATTCCGTCATCATTGGACGACAGCACACAGGATGTTGAAATCGACCTGGGGGGAGCGTACCCGGGTTTTGAATCGTGCAGGGTATGCACGTTATGACGAGAGCACCTCTCGCAGACTTGCTGAAATTTCACGATTTCTGGTGGAGCGTTACCAGGGAGATCTCCGCAAACTTCGCGTAGCTGCAAAGTACGATCCACGTCGTGAACGCAATTTACTTATGGAATGCAAAGGCATCGGTGAAGTGGGAGCTAGTATCTTCTTTCGCGAGATTCAAGTGATTTGGAAAGAGAATGCTCCGTTTGTGGATCAATTCGTCTTAAAGGCAAGTCGCAAACTAGGCCTTCCAACAAATGTGCGAGCTTTAAAAAAGCTGATCCCGCCAAAAAAATTTTCACAACTACTAGCAGCTTTGGTGCGGTGCAGTCTTGCAAAAGATTTTTCCGGCATCCTTGCCAAAGCCTAGAATGTTCTGCTTTAGGTCGATGGCAGGGTTTGCCTCGTATTCGTTCCCGCCCTATTGTCTCTTCTATTACCCGCCCTATCACGTGCCACGCCCCTCTTGCCTTTGGTATCCACATACGCCGTATTTATTCTAAACAACCATCTCCTTTGAGAACATCTATCCTAATAGCAACTGCGATGGGTGGGGCCACCAAGCTCTTATTGACTGTCCGACTTTTGTCAGTATTGTTAAGTAAAGTGCTAAAACGTGCTTCCTCCGATAAGAGTTACGGCGATTTGCCTGATTGTGTCGTGCCTATTGACCGCTTGCGATCGTCTAAAATTGCTCTTTGCTCCTAAGCTTCCTCCTCCTCCTCCGCCCACCGTTCAAGTCATAAAGGCAGCAAAAATGGACGTTCCCATATTCAAAGAATGGGTAGGAACTACAAATGGCTACCAAAATGCGGATATTCTTGCTCGAGTCACCGGATATCTTGTCCGGCAAGACTATGTTGAAGGTTCTTTTGTAAAAGCAGGCACGGTGCTTTTTCAGATTGATCCCCGTCCTTTTGAGGCAACGCTGGAGCAAGCCAAAGCTCAGTATGCCCAAGCCTATGCTCAGGCTCAACTGGCGGAAATTACGCTTCAACGAAATACCCAATTGGTCAAGAACAATGTGATCAGTCAGCAGCAGTATGATACTTCTTATCAATCCGCAAAAGCAACTATTGCGATGGCCTCGGCTGCGAAAGCCAATGTCGATTCTGCTCAATTGAACCTTCAATTTTGCACTCTTGTCGCGCCTTTCGATGGAATTGTTGGCATTGCTCAGGCCCAAATCGGGTCATTAGTAGGTTCCGGATCAAATGTGGTGCTGACCAAAATGTCTCAAGTGGACCCTATTAAAGTGGTTTTTCCTATCAGCGAACAAGAATATCTTCAAGCTTCAGCCTACATTAATGCCTATTCAGCGCTGCCAAAAGAAAGACGGCCGCCATTATTTCAACTGCTTTTGGCTAACGGAGAGGTTTATCCTTATAAGGGTAAGTTCGATTTTGCCAATCGCCAAGTAGATCCTAATACGGGCACCATTCAAATTACCGGGCTTTTTCCCAATCCCGATCATATTCTTCGCCCTGGCCAATACGCTATGGTAAAGGCGCGCGTTGCGGATTTTAAGAATGCTATTGTTGTCCCCCAAGCTGCCGTTACTCAAATTCAAGGAACCTATCAACTGACGCTCTTAAATTCGGACAATACCCTTTCGACCCGTACTGTGGAAGTTGGTCCTACCTATGGACCTTTGTGGGTCATTACTCGTGGCTTGCAGTCGGGAGAAACTGTTGTGGTCAGCGGCCCCCAAAAAATTGAACCCAGTATGAAAGTCGTCCCCACGGCATACCCCACGCCGACCCCTTCATCAGTCGAAACTCCACGACCCTTTTTTACGCCGCCTCGTCATTAGAGCATTTATTAACTAAATATTTACGTGTTGCAAGGACTTGCCCTGTGAGGTTGCCGGTTTTTTTGCCCCAGGTTTTGTCCCCCCAACCGGCCGTATATCAAGGCATGGCCCGGTTGTGGCTTCGCGCCTGGGCCAAAAATTCCTGGCAACAACATGTAATTATTTGATAAAAAAATGCTCTAGCACCTGATACTCCGTCTCCCAGGTTTTCATTCAAATTACATTCAGTTATTGATTTGCCAGCCGCCTGGTTGTTAAGAATTTCAGTAAGGCCCCCCAGCCATGTCTCGATTTTTTATAAACCGTCCTATCGTGGCGATGGTAATAGCGATATTGACGGTGCTCATAGGGCTCGTAACACTCTTTGGGCTGCCAATTTCTCAGTTTCCTAATATTGTTCCGCCTCAAATTCAGATTCAGACGCTCTTTACCGGGGCGGATGCATTATCAGTCGAAGAGTCCGTGGCCACGCCTATCGAACAGCAAATGACAGGTGTCTATGGGATGGATCACATGTACTCTATTAATACCAACAGTGGAAACATGACACTCAATGTCATTTTCCAAACAGGCACCGTGCCGAGCATAGATCAGATTTTAGCGCAGATGCGGCAAACCCAGGCATTTTCGCAGCTCCCGGATACGGTTCAGCGATACGGCGTTCAGGTAAATACCGCCGCATCCGCTCCTCTGGGGGTCTTTGTGCTTTCTTCTTCGAAAGGCCC
This sequence comes from Verrucomicrobiota bacterium, assembly GCA_003176035.1. Classification (GTDB taxonomy): domain Bacteria; phylum Verrucomicrobiota; class Verrucomicrobiia; order Chthoniobacterales; family Xiphinematobacteraceae; genus Xiphinematobacter. Next base: position 1,940 of record PSRL01000009.1, on the reverse strand, counting down.
ATATGATTCTATATTCCTTGCGAATTATGCTTACATCAATCTGAAAAATCCGCTCACGCGTGTCACCGGTGTTGGCAATGTAAATATCTTTGGCTCCGGCCAATACGCTATGCGGATTTGGGTGAAGCCCAATTTGCTCGCAAAGCTAAATATCACGGCAACGGAGGTTCTGAATGCAATTTCCGTCCAAAATACAATCAACCCGGCTGGAAAAATTGGCGCCGAGCCCGTCCCTTTTGGGCAACAGTTTACCTATACAGTGCATACGCAAGGCCGCTTGGTAACGGTTGAAGAATTTCAGAATATCATTATTCGGGCAAATCCGGACGGCTCGTTTGTCAAGGTCCGCGATGTAGCGGATGTTGAGCTCGGGAGCCAAACTTATGTCGTGCGGGGCCGCTTTGATTCAGCGGATGCCGCCATCATAGCGGTTTATCAGCAACCCGGGTCCAATGCTGTCGAAGCAATGCGAGGGGCCCGAAATTTGATGGAAAAACTCAGCAAGCAATTTCCACCGGGCCTTAGGTACACCGTAGCACTAGACACGACCCTCGCTGTCACTAATGGGATGAAAGAAATCATCAAAACATTATGTGAAGCGCTTTTATTAGTGATAATTGTTGTTTTTATTTTTCTTCAGGGGTTTCGGGCCACTCTCATCCCTCTCTGTGCGGTGCCGGTCTCACTCATCGGCACATTTGCGCTTTTTCCTCTGTTCGGATTTTCAGTAAATACACTCTCACTTTTCGGAATGGTTCTTGCCATTGGCTTGGTGGTGGATGACGCCATCGTCGTTGTGGAAGCTATTGAACGCCACATTGAAGAGGGCCTCAGCCCGCGTGATGCCGCTCTCCAAGCCATGGAGGATGTAGGCGCTCCCGTCGTTGCAACTGCCCTGATTCTTGCAGCCGTATTTATTCCCACTGCGTTTATTCCAGGAATTACGGGAGAGATGTATCAGCAATTTGCTTTTACTATTGCAATTTCAATTCTTCTTTCAGCTTTTAATGCATTGACCCTCAGCCCGGCATTGGGCGCTCTGCTTCTCCGTCCCCGTACAAAAATGCGTGGCCCGTTAGGTTGGTTTTTCGAGTGTTTTAATAAAATCTTTAAATCCGCAACACACCGGTATGGGGAAATTTGTCACTATTTCATCCGGAAGAGTGTTATGGGGGCCTTGTTAATGCTGATATTGGCACTCGGAATCATTGGATTTGAAAGAAAAATTCCTACGGCATTCATCCCCGAGGAAGATGAGGGCTACGTATATGCATCACTCCAATTACCGAATGCTTCATCGCTTCAGCGGACCGATCAGGTCGCCAAGCAGATGGAAAAAATTATTTCTGAAACACCCGGTGTGGCACATGTGACCACCGTTGTGGGATTCAATTTATTGAGCACTGTAAATACTACATACAATGCGTTTTTCTTTATTACGTTGAAAGATTGGTCAAAGCGAAAGTCCATCCGAGAACAAGCTCGTGGTCTTATATTTGCTCTCAATCACAGGCTTTCTCAGATAACCGGAGCAACCGCCTTTGCATTTCCTCCGCCAGCTATTCCAGGAGTTGGAACTTCAGGCGGTGTTGGGTTCATTCTCGAAGATCGGGCCGGAAATGATGTTAAATTTATCGCGGAGAATACACAGAAATTCATTGCGGCTGCCGCCCGTCGTCCTGAAATCGCTCGCATTATGACCACCGCGATCTGGGACGTCCCTCAGATTTATATGGATGTGAATCAAGAAAAAGTCATGAAACAAAACGTCAATCTCAGTGATGTCTATAAGACTATGCAAACTTTCCTCGGCGGATATTTTGTGAATTTTTTTAACCGTTTTGGTCTCCAGTGGCAGGTATACGTTCAGGCGGCGGGAGACTATCGTACTAATCCGGATTTTCTCAGCCAATTCTATGTCCGCAACTCTGCAGGCGATC
>PSRL01000036.1 GCA_003176035.1 Verrucomicrobiota bacterium | reverse complement strand
ACGGATGATCTTTGGGATGCTATGTGTAGCCGCTGCTCCTATTCGATGTCTGAAATTCCTAAAGCCTACGAGCCCGCTACTGTTGAAACAAAATGGTACGAGGCGTGGCTACAAGCCAATTGTTTTCAAGCCAATCCCCATTCTCCTAAACCGCCATTTTCCGTCGTCATTCCGCCCCCAAACGTTACCGGGGTTCTCCATCTCGGGCACGTCTTGAACAATACCATGCAAGATGCACTCTGCCGGAGAGCACGCATGCTGGGGAAGGAAGTGCTTTGGTTGCCTGGCACTGATCATGCTGGCATCGCAACTCAAACTATGGTGGAAAGGCACCTGAGTAAGACGCAGGGGCTTGGGCGCCGTGATATTGGGCGCGAAAAATTTCTGAAAGCCGTGTGGGACTGGAAAGAAAAGCACGGCAATCTGATCATCCGGCAGCTAAAACGCCTGGGATGTTCTTGCGACTGGTCCAGGGAGAGGTTCACTATGGACGAGGACTATTCCCGGATAGTTTTGCAGACTTTCGTCGACTTTTACAAAAAGGGGCTGATCTATCGCGGCTGGCGCATGGTAAACTGGTGTCCGGCTTCATTGACCGCCCTCTCCGATGAAGAAGTGATCATGAAAGCCTGCAAAAGCTTTCTGTACACGGTTCGTTATGAGATCGTGGAGCGCCCGGGTACATTTTTGGATATTGCTACCACTCGGCCGGAAACACTGCCCGGCGACACGGCAGTGGCGGTGCACCCTGAAGATCCTCGTTATGGCGACCTAATATGCCTTCATGTGTGGCGTCCCTTTTCGCGCACCTCCATCCCTATTATTGCCGATAGTCACATTGACAAGGCCTTTGGCACAGGAGTGTTGAAAGTCACTCCCGCACACGATAAGGCGGATTTTGAAATTGCCCAACGTCATAAGTTGGATGTTCTCGACGTCCTTCATCCCGATGGCACCCTGAATTGCCCGGATGTCCCCAGGTTAGACGGTCTGGATCGTTTTCAAGCGCGGAAAGAAGCGGTCAAAATGCTAGAAGAATCAGGGGCTCTCATAAAATCAGACCCCTACGAAAACAATGTTGGCTACAGCGAGCGAGCGGATGTTCCCATTGAAACGCGGCTCTCTGAACAATGGTTCCTTCGCTATCCCGCAGTTCAGGAATCTTTGGACGCCGTTCGGGAAGGCTCTATTCGCCTGTTCCCACCGCGTTGGGCAAAAGTCTACGAACACTGGATGGAAAACCTCCAGGATTGGTGCATTAGTCGCCAACTCTGGTGGGGGCATCGAATTCCGGCATGGTACAATAAAGACGGCAAGATCCATGTGGATTTGTCCCCCCCCGCTGACTCGGAAAATTGGGAGCAAGATTCCGATGTGTTGGACACATGGTTCAGCTCGTGGCTTTGGCCGTTTGCTACGATGGATAGCGCCACGCGGAGCAAATTCTATCCGACGAGTGTTCTGAGCACAGGCTTCGATATTCTTTTCTTCTGGGTCGCACGAATGATTATGGCCGGCTACGAACTTACCGGTGAGAAACCCTTTTCCAACGTGATCATTCACAATCTCATTCGAGATTCCAAAGGCCGAAAAATGTCCAAAACCCTGGGAAATTCTCCGGATCCGCTCCAACTCATCGATAAATACGGAGCGGATGGGTTGCGCTTTGGCCTTCTGCGTATTGCTCCAACCGGACAGGACATTCGCTTTGAGGAAAAACAAATTGAGGAAGGCCGCAATTTCGCGAACAAATTGTGGAACGCCGCTCGCTTCCGGCAGATGCAGGGACCTTCTTCTCCCTTTCCCATTTCTCTAAATCATTCGGAGTTACCCGATATCTGCATTGCCATCACAGAGAGGTTCGATCGCCTTCACAAGCGCATCGCACTCGCATGGGAGGAATTCCGCTTCCATGAAATTGCCAACACTCTTTATGATTTCTTTTGGACCGATTATTGCGATCGATTTGTAGAAGCCGCCAAACCTCATCTTCAGGAAACCACTTCTTCCCCTCGCGAAGCCATTCTTCAGACTATGGACTGCGTCCTCTCAGGCATCCTTTGCCTGCTGCACCCCCTAATGCCTCACATCACCGAAGAACTCTGGCGCTTGTTAGGATTTTGTGGCTCCGATGCCAACTTCCTCCTTCTGACACCACTCCCGGTTGAAAATTCTTTGCCGCATGTGAGTGAGCAAGAGAAGGAACGTGCGATCACCGCTATTGATCGACTCTACGAAAGTATTCATGCAGTCCGCACTCTTCGCGCAGAGTTTAAGATCCCCTCTAACAAATCGGTATCCCTGTGGATTCGACCTACGACAGATTGGGATTCCGCTGATCAAATGGCTTTCAAAGCGCTGACAAGAGCCGAAACGCTGGTATCTGTCTCTTCTGCGCCGAAAGAATCAGCGGGAACCGTCACCCCGCTGGGCGAATTTTTTATCTCCTTAACCGGTCTGGTGAACGTGGACTCAGAACGACGCCGTCTCGTTAACGAAATTACAAAAGTTGAAACGGAAATCTCGAAGGTAAAATCAAAACTAGGCAGCCAAGCATTTATTTCCAATGCCCCCCCCGCCGTAGTCGCTGAGCATCGCAGTCGCGAAACCGTCTGGGAAAAAAAGCTGGAGATTTTACGCGGCTATCTAGCCTCTTTGGGATAACCACCTTAAGTCACTCGTTATGAACCCCACGTTCACGGTACCAAACTCTGTCTACGTCTTCATTATGGCCGGGGGAAGCGGAGAGAGATTTTGGCCCATGAGCCGCCGTCAACTTCCAAAACACCTTCTTCGCGTGTTCGGAGAACGCACATTACTGGAACATACAATACGTCGAGTTGAAGGCGTTGTGCCTCTCGATCGAATCTTTGTTTTGATTAACCAGGATCAGTACGAAAACCTCCGAAAAGAGCTCCCTTTCCTCGCAGCAGATCAAATAATTACCGAACCGACTCAAAGGGACACTGCTCCGGCAGCCGCTCTCGCCACTGCTATCGCTCGGAGTAAACAACCTGAGGCGGTAGTGGTGCTACTGCCAGCGGATGCAATAATTCGAGATGCGGAAACATTTCGTCGTCAATTAATTGATGCGATTGCCGCTGCCATCCGAAAATCCTGCTTGGTAACTATTGCGGTCACGCCCACCTACCCGGCGACGGGCTTCGGGTATTTGGAACTAGGTCCTCAGCTCTCTGCAGGGCCAGGTGGATCAGCTATTTACCGTGTCCTTCATTTTATCGAAAAACCGGATCAAAAAACTGCTCAACACTATTTTCAGCAAAGCCATTTTGGCTGGAATGCAGGCATCTTCGTCTGGCAAACAAAATGCTTCTTAGAAGAATGCTCAAAGCTTTCACCTCCTCTTGCGCACTTTATCCATGGGTTTCCGAAAGATGATCCCGCCAGCTATATTCTGGAGCACTTCCCCAATTTATCAAAAAATTCGGTCGATTACGCGATCATGGAACACGCCTCTCACGTTGTCGCCCTCCGTTCTCAATTCGATTGGGACGACGTCGGCTCTTGGAACGCTTTGCCGACTCATCTAGGACGGGACAGAAACGAGAATTGTGTCCGTGGTTCGGCTATCCTCATCGATTCCGAAAATAATATCGTCATTGCCAATCAACGAACGGTGGCCCTCTGTGGCGTCCAAGATCTTGTCGTTGTCGAAACGCCCGATGCCATACTGGTCTGTCATCAAAATGCCGTCCAGGATATCAAAAAAGTGTGCACTTCACTTCCCGACAAGCTGCGGTAACCATCCCTTTCTTTCAAAAAGCACTCTTCCGCCGCTATCGCCAGTAACTTCCCCAAATCCCCTCTTGCGTTTTGCGAAGCGCCGCCGCAACCTGAAGCAAAATTTGCGGAACCGCATGTCGACTCTCAGTCCTCCTCCTTCACCATTCGGAATTGTCCTCCCCACCAGTCAGGGATCGATCATTTGCAATCGCAATGATACATTTCACACTCCGGAGTTATTGAAAAACTGGCAGGGTGCGGCTGAGGAAATGACACTGGGATTTCTTTCGCTCTTTTTAGAGTCGGCCCCTGAAGGTGCCGTGTGCCTCGACGTCGGCAGCAATTACGCTATTTTTGGCCTCGCCTTCGCACGTTCACTAGCCCCCAAAAATGGGGTGTGCCACGCCTTCGAAGCCCAGCGCATCATCGCTTATATGGCGGCAGGAACAGTGGCTTTAAACGGTGTCAACAATCTGTATATCCATCATCTTGCAATCGGGGACACATGTGGCGAAATTCCTATTCCAAAGTTTGACTACAAGGAAAAAGCCAACTTCGGAGCAATCGAGTTCGCATCGGAACAAAAAGAGAAGCTTTGCCAAGAGCGACAAAAATCCTCACCTGATGATGAAAAAGTGTCTGTGGTCACCATCGATAGCTTGCAGTTCAAAAACGTATATTTGATCAAGATGGACATCGAAGGAATGGAAGTACTTGGATTAAAGGGGGCTGAAGCTACCATTCTGCGCGATAAACCCATTTTATTTGTCGAACATATCAAATCCGGGAGCTATCAGCTTGCCTCCATTTGCCAAAATCTGGGGTATCGTGTTTATTTATTCGATATGTTGAACTTTTTGTGCGTTCATTCTTCAAAGTTAAATGCTTACAAAAAATTGGAAACAGTCGGCATAAACTTGAGCGCTCGCGATGTTCGCTATTTCTGGGCTTAGCAAGCCAATATCCTAACCTGAACCTATCGTTAGGAAGCAACCTGTTGTTAATTTAACGACTCACGCTATGAATGATAAATTTTTTTATCCCGAACCCTATGCGCAATCGAGGTGTGCCGTCCTCTCAACCGTATACGGGCCGGTCCTCTGCGATCGTGATAGTTCTGAAGCTGCCAGCTTATTTCAAACGGGAAGAGCCCTAAACGCCATGGACATTACGCGGCTGAGTTTGTTTTTAAATCGAGCACCGGAAAGAGGAGTCTGTCTGGACATTGGGGCTGGCTACGGCTTGTTCGCTCTTACTTTCGCACGCGCATTAGCTTCTAAAAAGGGGATGTGTCATGCATTCGAAGCACAACGCTTAATCTCATACATGGCGGCTGGGACAGCCGTTTTGAATGGTATGGAAAATCTCTGTATTCACAATCGCTCGATAGGCTCTTCTCATGATGAAACTCCCACGGCAGCAGAGCGCACACAATGCTCCGGAACAACAAATGATAGCGAAGTAGGATCGGCTCAATGTCTACAGTTTGAAACGGCTCCGCAAATTACTCTTGATAGCCTAAAATTCCGGAACGTCTACTTAATCAGAATCAGTGTGGGGGGCATGGAAAAAGCGGTATTGGAAGGGGCACAAGTCACTGTGATGAGAGACAAACCGATTCTATATATTAGAGCAGATGAATCCAATATCGATCAACTGGTAGGATTTTGCAAATGCCTTGAGTACCAGTTATACCGCTTTAATAACTATTTTTTATGTTTCCATCGCACAAAACTGGATGAGCACGATCTTTTGAAAAAACCGGTATTCGCAGATATCCTAATCTAGAGCATTTATTAACTAATAATTAATAAATGCTCTAGGCAATATCAAAAAGGTTGTATCTGTAGGACTCGGTTATTGCAATTATTCGGAACTCAATCTCACGAGAGATTTTCCGAAAGTCTTGCCACTGCAAAGATCAACAAATGCCTGCGGTACTGCTGAAATTCCCTCGAAAACAGTATGATGCCATTTTAACTTACCGGCATGAATCAGATCCGCAGCAATGCGATGAAAATTTTCGAACTGACCAAGATGGTCGGTTACAATAAAGCCTTCTGCCCGTAGTTTGCGAGTCACTATATTATGAAGATTGGCATTATTGGAAGGTGCCGTCGTATTATTATACTGGCTAATCGATCCACTAAATGCGATACGCCCGAAAGTGCGCATGTTATCAAGCGCCACCCGCAATTGATCTCCCCCTGCATTTTCAAAATAAACGTCGATGCCCGTAGGAAATGCCTTTGCAACCGCACTCTCCAAATGAGGTGCTCGATAGTTAATACCAGCATCCACACCCAATTCACGCTCTAACCAAAGGCGCTTTTCTTCGCTGCCAGCGGTTCCCACTACATAACAACCGATTGCTTTTGCCAGTACGCATGCTGTTGATCCAACCGCGCCGGTTGCTCCTGAAATAAAAACCCGTTCACCAGGTTTTAATGCCGCAATACAAAAGAGACCAATGTATCCGGTTAATCCCGGGGCACCCAAAACAGTCAGATAAGTTTCGAGAGGAGCTACTGTCAGCGGCAAAACGGGATTCAGCTTTTCCACTTCGCTAGCTTTAGCTACAAACGCTTCTTTCCCGCCAAAAAAGCTTTTAACATAATCATCGGGTTGCATATTTGGGTCATTTGACTCAATGACCTTACCCACGGCAGTACCCTCCAAAGCCTGATTCAACTCAAACGGAGCTATATAACTGGGCCCTTCGTCCATGCGACCTCGCATATAAGGATCCACTGACATCCACAAATTACGCACCAGCACTTCGCCTTCTCTCGGCGCATGAAGGGATGTCGATACAAGCTCAAAATTATCCGGCGTAGGGACACCCAATGGCCGAGATTTTAGCCGAATCTCACGTACTGTTGACAGGTTTACTTGCATTCGAGTATTTTAAGAACCGGCAAAATAAGGTCAAGCGGTTTTGGTCAGGGTCAAGCTGGTTTAGTATTAAGAGACTCGGAAAGGGCACCTTGCGATGAATTTCAAAAGGGGAGAGCGGCCATGAGGTGCCAGCCAAAATAAAGCCTACCAAATCAACAAATTCAAATTTAATCGGGCATTTGATAAGATTCGATCCATAGAAAAAGGATTAGTGTGATTTCTCGGGAAAAATTTCTGGCTTTTCTAATTTCGCACTCCATGCGTCTGCTATTTGCGACACTTCGTCTACGAGTCGTTGATCATGCCGGCTTCACTACCTCTTCCTCTTCCTCTTCATCTCCTGTCATCATTGCTTTTTGGCACAATCGCATTTGCGCTGTTACCCTGACGTTCCTTCGGAAGTATCCTAGAACCCGCCGAGGCGTGATGGTGCTTACCAGTCCGAGCCGAGACGGAGAAATCCTGGCGCAGGTGATGGCTGCGTTTCGCATGGGGTCCGTGCGAGGATCCAGTTCTCGTAGGGGGGGAGAAGCGCTGCTCGCATTGACGGCAAAATTGCGTCAAGGATTTGATATCGCTATCACGCCAGATGGCCCCCGTGGTCCTAAATATTGCCTCCATCCCGGCTTGATTTTTCTTGCCCGTTCTACCGGGGCTCAAATATTGCCGATTCATGCTCGCTTTTCTCGCGCACTGAGATTAAAAAGCTGGGATGGGTTCCGAATCCCGGTTCCCTTTTCACGGGTGGAAGTCACTATCGGCCCATACGAATCGGTGGCTGAAGAGCAAGATGCCTTTGAGCGGGCCCGTCTCGAATCTATTTTAAAAAATGAAGCTGATTGACGGAAAAACGGTAGCCGAGAAAATCCATGAGCAAACGCATGCATCCGTGCAGATGCTTGCCAAGCGCGGGCACCGGCCCGGATTGGCTGTGATTCTGGTGGGCGACAATCCTGCTTCTCGTACCTATGTGCGCAAAAAAGCGGAGCAATGTGCAAAGCTCGGATTTCATTCCGTGAAATTGGAGCTTCCCGAAAATACATCCCAGGGGGAGTTACTCGCCCACGTCGCCACATTCAATCAAGACCCCGAGATTCACGGCATTCTAGTACAATCGCCTCTCCCCACCCATATCAACGAAGCGAAGATCGTCCACGCCATATCACCCGAAAAAGACGTCGATGGATTTCACCCAATCAATGTCGCTAAACTCGCCCTGGAGGACCCGTCCGGTTTTATACCTTGTACGCCGCTTGGTTGCAGGTGCCTGCTTTTGGAATATGGGGTTCCCATTAGCGGTGCGAACGTTGTGGTCCTCGGGAGAAGTATGATCGTTGGGAAGTCATTGGCCCTCCTTCTCATGCAAAGGGGAAGCGGCGGAGATGCGACAGTGACCGTTGCACATTCGCGCACCCTTCACTTGGAAACAATTACCCGCGCGGCGGATATTGTCATCACCGCAATCGGTTCACCCCATTTTTTACAAGCAAAACATGTCCGTGACGGGGCCGTGGTAATAGATGTCGGTATCAATCGGGTGGAGGATGCCTCTCAAAAAAATGGATACCGGCTGGTTGGCGACGTCGATTTCGAAAATGTGGCGCCTAAATGTTCCCTGATCACACCGGTCCCAGGAGGCGTAGGGCCCATGACGATAGCAATGCTCCTTTCCAATACCATCAAAGCTTGCTGTCAAATTCATGGCGTTCAAGTTTTGCACTCGACTTAAGGAAGTTTCAACTCGCATTCTCATGCGCGGTTTGAGGCATGGCGAAACCCCTATAAAATGAGAGCAACTTTATGGGTCTTTTTCCCTCAGCCCTTGTTGCAAAAACGAGTCCATATTATGGATATGGCCTGAGTTTTGCGCCGCGCCCGAAGAAAAAATACCATCCAAATTTGTGATCATTTCATAGGGGTTTCGCTATAGTCCACAGTTGAGCCGGACTTATGACGCCCCGAGAATACGCTGTAGCGTTTTAGTGGCATCGAAATACTTCACCGCGCATTCCCTCGACATTTGTGAAAGATGATCCCAGTCTTGCAGCACGCGACCTACTGCCTCAGCAGCTTCTTCCACGTTCGCGACAAACAGCATCCCCGAATCTTGTGGCAGGTAAAGGGAAGCTCCGGTATTCTCCGTGATGACAGGACGCCCCATAGCAAGGAATGTGGCAGCTCGGTCGCTAATCCAGCCGGTCTGCAAATAGGTATCAATTCCTTTCACAGCCGTAAACTCCGCAATAGCTTCCGAAAGATATTTGCGGTAGGTTTTCGGGCTTTTGGCTACCCGATGCGGGTCCCGCACTTTCCAACCTAAGTGTTCGAGCTGCCCTTTTGCAGGGTCATTCGCTGTCATATTCATAGCCAATTCCATCCGGGCCTGCGGCACTCGGCGGGGCAAATCAAGGAACTTTTTGAATGTGGCCTGCTTGGAAAAGTCCCTCCATTGACCGTCTATTAACATGTCATTTTTCCAATACCACTGGCCAACTGTAGTAAACTTAGGTTTCAAGGGACGTGGCATCAGCCGATTCAATTCGGTATCCACCAAAGGAAAGAAAGTTCGCCAAGAAACCGACTGCTTTGGTAAACGGCAGCCGGAGCCATTAATGTTCAGCCCAATAGTCCAAAATTCTTGGTGGGAGGATTGGCCTAGCTCCAGATCCTTCATCCAATAGGGGATCTCGCCCGGATCAAGATCACAAAGCACCCTGTTATTAAAATGATTCAATAAAGGAGGTCGAATAGAGTAGCAAAGGTTGAGAAGAGTGTGAGGGACCTCAAGGAATTTGCGAAATCTCTGAGTATCCATACCATAGCAAGACACCTTATTGAGCTCGCGGCATACTTCTGACTCATCTCTCCAGAATAGGAGGCAATAATTGGCCTCTAAACCTGCTTCCCGCATCCGCCGTCGAAAAATCCGGATCCGCCGTTGATCTCGCATTGGGTCGCCACAGCCAAAAAGGACCTCTAACCAAATAAATTTTATTTCTAACTTCTTTAACCCCAGCGCCCATTGCAAAGGCACGGAAAAATTGCCACCTCCCTCAGGATATTTCGCTGCAAAGTCACAGCCGAGAAAAACAAGTTGGGGACCCATTCGGAATGGGTGGATGATCTATAAATCCATTTCTATTGAAAAGAATTATATCGTAGGATTTCAAGAATGCGTATCGTTGTAACAGGCTACATCGGACAATATGCCTTCGGAGGCGTTGCCTGGGATTATCTTCATTATCTTTTCGGGTTCCGTGCACTAGGTCACGATGTTTGGTACCTGGAAGATACGGGTACATGGTCTTATAATCCTTTGGAAGAAGGCTCTTCGGCGGATTGCTCCCATAATCTTGCTTACCTTCGGCAAGTGATGGAAACCTTTGATCTTGGTGACCGCTGGATTTACAGGAACGCCGCCGATGGGGTCTATCATGGTGTCGCAGCAAAAAGTGCGGACACATTGTTGGTCGAAGCAGATGCTCTCGTGAATGTTTCCGGCTCCTGTTGGTTACGCGATGTTACAGCGCATATTCCTCTTAAGATTTTCGTAGACACCGATCCCATGTTCAATCACGTAGCCTTTGCAAATCGGTCCTCCAAATATACCGATCAGCTCTTGAATCATACTCGACATTACACCTGTGGACTCCATGTCGGACTGCCCGATTGCAAAGTGCCTACAGGACCAATCCATTGGTTACCAACCATGCAACCAGTTTCTCTACCGCATTGGCAAATAGATGCCGGCACCATCAGACCTTCCGATGCGTGGACCACCGTAATGAACTGGATCAGTTATGCGGATGCGGAGTTTCAGGGAAAGCTCTATGGTCAAAAGAATATCGAGTTCCTGAAATGCATTAGCCTTCCGAACCTAAGTCCCGAAAAATTTATCATTGCTATGGGGCAGGGCCCCGGCCGCACTCGCCCTACCGCACAGCTCATCAAAAATGGCTGGTCCATCGTGGAACCCCACGAAGCATTGCCGGATTTTAGAGCTTATCGCTCATTTTTGATGGGTTCCAAAGGGGAATGGAGCGTCGCAAAACATGGTTATGTTGCCGCCAAAACGGGCTGGTTTAGCTATCGCACTTCCTCCTATTTAGCTTCAGGGCGCCCGGCGGTGGTGCAAGATACCGGTTGGACTAATCATCTACCCGAGGGCGAAGGATTATTAAGCTTTAACACTGTTGAAGAGGCCTCTGAAAAAATTCGACAAGTGTGCGAGGATTATGATCGCCATAGCAAAGCCGCAAGCCAATTTGCAAGAGAGCATTTGGACCCTCGCAAAATTTGCCTTCAGTTGCTAGAACCAAAACCTAGCAAGACTGGCATTGTCAAAATATTTAGTTGATAAACGCTCTAGAAGTGACCTGCCTGATAAAGAGCGGTATAGGTGCCGCCCCTGGCGAGCAGTGCTTCCCCAGTCCCCTCCTCTACCACTCTCCCAAATTGCAGCACAACAATACGGCTCATGCGATGTATAATCCCGAGGCGGTGGGTCACAATCAACGTAGTGCGGTTTTGCATCAATTTCCAGATCGTTTCCATGATATTGGCTTCTGTGCGGGGGTCCAATGCGGAAGTCGGCTCATCCAAGAGGAGAATTGGTGCGTTCTTCAAAAACGCACGGGCAATGCCGATGCGTTGCCGTTGGCCAACGCTTAAATAGCCGCCACGTTCACCAACTAAAGTATCGAATCCGCTAGGCAATCGTTCAATAAATTCCAGGGCTTGAGCATGCCGGGCGGCTTCTACAATCTCCTCCGGTTTTGCATTGGGACATCCGTAGGCGATATTTTCACGAATCGTCGTGGAAAAAAGGATGGTATCCTGCAAAACGATGCCGATTTGTGAGCGGAGAGACTCTTTTTTCAGATTGCGAATATTCTCTCCTCCAATTCGAACAGCGCCTTCCGTAGGATCGTAAAACCGTGGAACCAGGCTCAAAAGCGTGCTTTTCCCAGCGCCTGTCCCCCCTACAATGGCCAGGCTCTCTCCGGTATTGAGAGAGAGGCACACATCTTCGAGGACAGGCTGTTCATCATTGTAACGAAAACCGACATGCACAAATTCGATAGGTCCGATCCGCCGGAGAACCTGTGCATTGGGGGTTTCCGGTACTTCGTCCAGACGATCCAAAACTTCAAAACAACGCTGAGCCCCCGCCGCCGCCCCCTCCATTGCCCAAGCTGTATAAGTCAGTTGCTCCAAGGGTTGATAGAGAAGAAGCAAATAAGCAGCGAAAACAAGGAGGTCTCCCAGGCTCAAATGAAAATGGAGGACCTCGAGGGAACCCACATAATAAAGAATTGCTGTTCCTAATGCCATCAGGGCACCCACAACAACCGAACTCACCACTGTGGTCGTGTTGAAGCGCAAATTGGCTTCCAGACTGCGCACAGCGTGCTCTTGAAACTGAGTCACCTCAAAAGACTGTCGGTTGAACGCCTGCACCAAACGGACCGAACTGATCCCTTCTTGGGCGACCGAGAGTAAATTGCTTTCCTTTTCCTGAATATGGGTGCTTTGCATCCGAATTCGCGCCGCAAATGCCCGAATCGCCCAGATGACAAACGGAAAGACAGTCAGTGAAGCGAGGGTAAGCTGCCAGTGAATCCTAAAGAGAATGACGAGGGCCCCTATCAACGTCAGGAGTGAACTAAAAATATTCACAAATCCTTTGCTATAAATCGTTTGTATTGATTGAGTGTCATACGCCACCCGGTAAGTGCTATCACTGCTCCTTCGCCTATCATGAAACTTAAGAGAGAGCTCTTGTAAATACGCGTAGAGTTCTGTCCGCAGCTTCAGAAGGGCCTGTAGCCCAATTCGGATGAACACATAATTGGCGCCTAAATTGAAAACCCCAAAAAGCAGCTGGATGATCACTACGGCGATGCACAGGGCCAACACTCTCCCGCCCTGACTTGCGCCGGGTAGCCAATAACCAAGAAATTGAGTTGCTGCAACATGCCCCGAAGTGTTTGCAGATGAGAGGACGCCATCCACTATAAATTTAAACGGCCATGGCTTTAATAGATTCATTCCAATTGTTCCCAAACTTAAAACAACGCCAATCAAAGTGGAGAAAACGTAAGGCCGAAAATATTTTAATGTACGAACATAAAGAGACATGTTGGTGTGTAGTTGACGATGCGGTACCTCTCTAACCTATTACCGCAACTTTTGCTCGCGTAATGGGTTCATTGGCCATAACAAACCTTAACGCACGCCATTAAGCTTTGCCAAGCGTCGCTCATCCAAAGAACATCTCCTCTCTTATAGAATATTCTGTGCAAGACCCAATCGTTCCTAACAATCTTCCTCCTCATAGAATCAAACACCTTCGCAATAGACTGATCGCGGGGATCTTGGTCTCAGTTCCTCTGGTAGTCACCATCATCGTACTGAAGATTGCTTATAGCGCGATCAACAACTTCTCAGCGCCGATTTTTCGGTATCTGGGAGTAGACTTTCCAGGCTTGGGCTTTGTCACCACCTTGCTCCTTCTATTGTTTCTTGGATTCATGGCGACGAACGTCTTGGGTCGCCGCATTATTGAAAGGTGTGAGTCTCTCATTCTCAAGATACCGGTGATTGCCCACGTTTATGGTGGCGTCAAACAAGCCATCGAATCAGTCCGTAACATTAAGACCAGCTCAAACTTCAAACGCGTTGCCTATGTTCCTTATCCGAGTCCCGGTTGTTATCTTATCGGATTTGTCACAGGCACCTTGTACGACGAAGCCCTAGGCTGTGAGATGACGGCTATCTTTCTCCCAACGACCCCCAATCCCTTCACCGGCTATATGGTCTTTGTGGAAAGTTCTCGGGTGATTGAGAGCGGTCTGACCTTAGAACAGGCAACCAAAGCCATCGTCTCCGCCGGATTGGTCTCTCCAACAAAACCCGACTCCGTCCCCTCCCCCTTTCCACAGTCAGTTTTCGAGCCTTCCGCCTCCAAAATAAATCACCAAATTTGAACATCATCCCTCCTTTTTTGTCACTATTAATAACGGACAAGGGAAAGGGGCGGAGGGAGGAGGGCGCGAGAGGGAAAGTTTATGACGGGCAAGGTCATAAAGAATGAAAGTCACAAATTATGAAAACCCGGTACCATACAATAAATCGGAAGCGTTACTCGCTTGGAGAATTGATTACCATTGTGAACTCCTGTACAAAAAACAAAGTGGAGTCTCTCGCGGCTCTTTCTGACCTTTTTAAAAGCGGCAGAGTGGTCATCCTGTCAGGAAAAACCGTAAAACGACTCCGTTTAGGAACATGCTAGCCCTTTTCAAGTATTCCCCAGGGTGCTGGCGCCGGCAGATCCCTCTAATTAGAACCTCTCTGCTAAAAACCTAGCGGGACGCGTTGCCAGAAATTTTCAAACCAGGCGAGGCGCCAAAATGGGGCAACCAGTCGAGGCGCTGCCTCCGATGGGATTGACAAATTTTGGAAACACAGCGCGGCTTCAAAATGATGGCAATGCGCTGGGCAAGAGCACATGTACCATAATTGCTTCTCACGCCAACCTTCCTAGGTGTGGGGAGAGTGCTAGAAATCCGAGTCGATTTCGTGGTGGAGTATGCCAGGGTTTTTCCTTAGGGTAGCGGGACATTTGTTAAACGCGTGATTGCACGATACTCTTTGCCGGAAATGCGTTCGCTTTGGACTGAGCAGCGCAAGTTGGAAATTTGGTTGGAAATTGAAATTCTGGTCTGTGAGGCTCTGGCCAAGCTCGGTCGGATTCCCCTCCATGATGCGCGGACTATCCGGGAACGGGCGGCATTCGAAATCGAGCAAGTGCATGCAATTGAGGCGCGCACGCATCACGACGTCATCGCTTTTCTTGAAAACGTAGCCGTTCATGTCGGTCCTGCGGCTCGCTGGATCCACCAAGGTCTCACATCCTCGGATTTGCTGGACACCACTTTAGCGTATCAAATGACGCAATCGGCAGATCTTCTATTAACGGATATCCAAAATCTGCGAACAGCTGTGGCCGAGAAGGCGAAAAAGCATCGGCTGACTCCCATGATAGGCCGAAGCCATGGAATCCATGCCGAACCAATCACCTTCGGATTAAAAATGGCCTTGATGTATGACGAATTTGGCCGAGCGGAGGAGCGTCTTCAGCAGGCAAAGGAGAGGATCCGGGTAGGCAAAATCAGCGGGGCGGTTGGCACACATGCTCATTTGGACCCTGCCATCGAGAAAATCGTCTGCGAACGCCTGAACCTACGCCCTGCCACGCTTTCCACGCAGATCATCCAGCGCGATCGACATGCGGATTTTCTTTGTGCCCTCGCTGTCACAGCCTCCAGCATTGACCGATGGGCCACCGAGTTTCGACACCTGCAACGGACAGAGGTTCTCGAAGTTGAGGAATTTTTTGAAGAGGGCCAAAAAGGCAGTTCGGCGATGCCGCATAAGCGAAATCCGATCACAGGCGAACGCCTCAGCGGACTTGCTCGAGTTATCCGAGGCAACGCGGTAGCCGCAATGGAAAACGTGGCCCTTTGGCACGAACGTGACATCAGTCACAGCAGTGTGGAACGTATCATTTTGCCCGATTCCTGCACCTTGTTGGATTACATGCTGGTCACCCTTCGGAAACTAGTCGCAGGTCTTTGCGTTTATCCGGAAAATATGGAGCGCAATCTGTCATTGACCCGTGGTCTGTATGCAAGCCAATCCATCCTCCTCCTTCTGACAAAGAAAGGGTTCGCAAGGAAAGAAGCTTATGAAGCGGTTCAGCGTGCCGCAATGCGGACCTGGAAGGAGGGTATTCCGTTCGCAGAAAGCTTACGGCAGGAACCCCTGATTCATACAAATCTTAGCCAAGAGGAAATCGCCTCCGCCTGTTCCACAACAAGTCATTTCCTCCATGTGGACGATAAGTTCCGACTCTTGGGCATTGATTGAACTGAAACAACCTTGCGAGGAGATTTCCACATAGGATAGTAATTGGCTATGAGCGTTTCCAATACGGGTCCTTTTTCATGGGGATATTGCCTGAGAGTCCTTGCGCTGGCACTATTGCCGATCACCTCTGTTTTTGCTCAATCCGGAACTCCGGTAGCCGCTCGGACAAGCGCAACTCCAACCCAGCAGAACCCCAGCCCTCAGCAGGCAAACAAGGACGCTATCGTCGTCGTTTTAGGCTATCACCGATTTGAGGACCGCCCGCGAGACATGTTGGCAATCCATCCGCAGGCTTTTCGGGAACAAATGCAGACGCTGAAAAACAGGGGCATCCCAGTAATTTCCTTAAAAGATTTTTTAAGTTGGCGAAAGGGCGAAAAGGCAATTCCCGCTCGAAGTGTTCTCATTACCATTGATGACGGTTATCTCTCTGGTTATGCCACCGCCTGGCCAATTTTGAAGGAGTTTGGGTACCCCTTTGTCATGTACCTCTATACAAACTATGTAAACGTAGGCGGTAAATCCATGACCTGGGATCAGCTTCGGGAAATGCGCGACGCTGGAGTAGAATTTGGAAACCACAGTGCCTCGCATGACAACATGGTCCATCCAAAAAAGCTGAAAGGTGGCAACTACCAAGAATGGCTAAAAAATGAACTCTTTGGCTCCAAGCAAATTCTTGAATCCCAGCTTAACGTCCCCATCAATACTTTTGCTTTCCCTTACGGGATTCATAACGCACAAATCAGAGAAGATGCTCTGAAGAATGGTTACGTGGCCATGTTCACTGTAAACCCGGTTCCCATTCGGTTTTCCTCTCCGGCGGGTGCACTGGGGCGTTTCATTATTTCCTCCACCCATCCGGCAACTTTTAAGAACGCGCTACGCGCTCTTGAAGGAGCGGCAGGAGGCATAGCCGTTCATGAAGCTCGGACATCGAGTCCTCTGATCACCACTGAACCAAAAAATGACGAAAACATTGACAACCCGCTTCCTGAAATTAAAGCGGACTTAGCCCCTTTTGGGAATGTCCAATCCGAATCAGTCCGACTTGCTATCAGTGGCTTCGGTCCCGTATCCGCAAACTATGACCCCGCAACCAAGCAGCTCTCCTATAAAATCACCAGACCCCTTCGAGAGAAAAAAATCACCGTTTTCTTATCTGCAAAAAATGAAACCGGGCCTGTGGGCACAACCTGGACATTTCATTACGATCCAAAATTGAAAACCACCCCTCGTTAATTGCCGCCCTCAACCAAGCTTGCTGCCAGAACATCTCGAAATGCTTCAATACATTGGGTCAACTGGCATTCTGAGGAACCATGAAAGATGCGATCACTCAAGGAGGTCCGGTCGGCCGGGACGCTTACAGTGCTCCCTGATTCGAGGTTCAATTTCCTTGGTAAATTCAGCCTCTCCTATCGGATACTGTCTTT
>PSRL01000128.1 GCA_003176035.1 Verrucomicrobiota bacterium | reverse complement strand
CCTTTCTGCTGGTGCGCAGGACAAAGGGGATTGGATATGTGTTGGGATGGGGAAAGGAATGGACGTTTTACACGCTGGGTAGTTTCCTATCGTTCGCCTGTATCGCCATTCCGCTTGGAATCAGCATGCATTTCATCCAGTTTGCTCCCCAGTGGCAAAGATGGAGCTCGTATCTCGGGCTTTCGTTGGCGATTTTGGTCTTTACCGCATGGCCTGAAGAGTTGCTGTTCCGCGGGTTGCTGCAGAATTTTCTTTCGCGTGCTTCCAAGAGTGATCTTGCTGGATGGTGGACCGCATCCGTGCTGTTCGGATTCTCACACATAACAAACATGGGCTTTCCGAACTGGAAGTATGCGTTTCTGGCCTCGATTGCGGGAGTTTTCTATGGATTGACGTGGAGAAAGACAGGATCGATTTTCGCTTCGGCGCTGGTTCACGCTGCTGTTGATGCGACTTGGCATTTTTTGTTTCGAACCGTGCCGCACTGAATTAAACTGCGCTCAGTCGAACCAACCACTCCGGAACGCAAACCACCAGCAAAAGAACAGAATTGGCACTGTGGCTCCGGCAGCCCACCAAAACGGCAGCAACACATCCGCCACGAACCCCAGTCCGATAAAGCTCAGCCAGAAAATCTTCTTTTGCATTCCTGGAGTGTAACCTGAATGCCACATCACCGCCGGAAGCTGTAGCAAATCGTTTCCAAGTGCGATAGAAGGGGATGCAAAGTCGAGGAAGGGAGAACCTATGACCGCCGAGCGTCCAGGCAGTTCCTCCCGGGGATTTCGAGTTCACTGTCACGAAGAAGACGGCGTCTTGATCGCCGAATGCCATGGCAAATTGACATTTGAAAACACACCAGTCCTTAAAGATGAAGTTCGCGACAAAATTCCTGGCCACAAACGAATTTTGATCGACTTGAAAGACGTTCCTCAGGTAGACAGTTCCGGACTCGGTGCAGTGGTTGGACTGTACGTTTCCGCGCGTACTCGTGGATGCAGGCTGGAAATCACCAACGCGAGCGAGCAGATTCGGCAGCTCTTCAGCATGACGAACTTGCTGTCGCTATTCGAAGCGGCAGGTCGTCACCACGGAAAAACAATTTGATCAGAACGAAGCCTCCGGCCACGAATCAGAAACTCCTAGCGGACAACGCCTGCTAATGGTGACGAAGCCGAAGCGTACAGCCGTTTGGGCATGCGGCCGGCCAGGTAGGCTTTGCGGCCCGCGGCGACCGCGTCCCTCATCGCTTCGGCCATGAGTTCGGCCTGAGCTGCCTCGGCGATAGCCGTGTTCATAAGGACCCCGTCGGCGCCCAACTCCATTGCAATCGAAGCGTCAGACGCGGTTCCGACACCGGCATCGACGATCATGGGAACTTCCGTAATGCGCTCGCGCAGAATTCGGAGATTCGCCGGATTCTGAATGCCCAGCCCGGAGCCAATAGGTGCGGCGAGCGGCATAACGGCGGAGGCGCCGGCGTCGATTAATTTGCGCGCAGCGATCAAATCATCATTCGTATAGGGGAGTACGACGAAACCCTCTTTTACGAGCACCTTGGTCGCTTCGATCAATTGCTCGGTGTCCGGAAACAACGTTTGCTGATCACCAATCACTTCGAGCTTGATCCAATTGGATAGTCCGACCTCCCGAGCGAGCCGGGCAGTGCGGATGGCTTCATCTGCCGAATAACACCCAGCCGTATTAGGCAGGATGAAGATTTTTTCCCGATCGATGTGGTCCAGCAGCGATTCCTTGGATTTGTCGGCCAGGTTCACACGCCGCACCGCCACGGTGACCATGTCGGCCCCGGAAGCGGCGTGAGCGCGCGCCATCTCCTGAAAACTGTGATATTTTCCAGTCCCGACAATCAAGCGAGACTTAAAGGCACGGCCGGCGATGACCAGTAGGTCGGACATAGTGTGCTCCTGTGGCTGAAAACAGGATTGTAGTCCCGCAGCACTCCAACGACAAATGCACTGAGCACACTCCTTCGTTCATACAAACACCTATGAGCACAGGATGCTCGGAGGTGGCAGCTTGGCGCAGTTATGCGGTTGTCAGGTGCGCTTCCAGGAACCAGAGATCCTTATCGAGTTCGCGCGTCAATTGGGTGAAAAGATCCGTGGTAATGGCATCGCCAAGATCATCCGACTCCTGCACTGCTTGGCGCATTGCGTTGGCGTGGTGAGCCACGTTGTGAACGAGGAACTTCAGCATGGATGCGCCGTCCGAAGCAGTCAGGTCCGCTTCCTTCAAGCCGGATTTGGCCGCCGCTTCCCTCACCGTGCCATTCGCAACACCCCCCAGAGTCGTGGTGCGCTCGGCGATGGTATCGGTCTGGTCTTCGAGATGCGCCGCAATAGAATCAAACAGTTCGTGAAGCTGGATGAAATGCATTCCCTTCAGATTCCAATGGGCCCATTTTACCTGGCTCCGCAGATCGGAACTGTC
Source organism: Verrucomicrobiota bacterium (assembly GCA_003176035.1). Lineage (GTDB taxonomy): Bacteria > Verrucomicrobiota > Verrucomicrobiia > Chthoniobacterales > Xiphinematobacteraceae > Xiphinematobacter. Next base: position 3,642 of record PSRL01000128.1, on the reverse strand, counting down.
GGCGAGCCGGGCGTTTAGCAATGCGATCAGCGCCTGCCGGTTGTTTTCAGGGACTCCAATACTGCTGGGATAAACACGATGGGTAGCTGTTGCTGGTTTGGCCATATTAAACCTCCTTCGGACATTCCACTGCCAGTGCCTAGGATGTGGGAGGATCAAAAACGGATACAGTTAATTGCGGGTAGAGCTGTCAGTCGCGGACAAGGTGCCGCGGTTCGAACGCATCGGCGTAAAGCTTGTCGATCAGCGCGTGATATTGATGCTCAACTACGCGCCGCTTCAATTTCAGGGTGAATGTCAGCGCGCCGCTATCGAAGGTAAAGTCATCAGCCAGCAACGCAAATCGCTTAATCGTTTCATATTGAGCCAAATGCGTCGTTAGCCGGTTCACCTCTTCCTGAATGAGCGCATAGGTTTTCGGATGTGCCGCCATTTCGGCTGCAGAGTGGAACTCCAGACCTTCCTCAGCCAGCCTACTGCCCACAGTGATGGGGTTGATGACAATCAGGGCGACTACAAATTTGCGCTGATCGCCCACGACCATCGCGTTCAACACGTACGGGCTGGTCTTCAAAGTGTTTTCAATTGGCTGAGGCGCCACGAATTTCCCGGCGGCAGTCTTCAGAAGGTCCTTCTTACGATCGGTGATGAACAAGTAGTTGTCTTTGTCCAAGTAGCCGATATCGCCTGTTCTCAACCACCCGTCTTCCGTAAGTACGTCCTTGGTCGACTCCGGAGACTTGAAATAACCCTGCATTACACAAGGTCCTTTCGCAAGGATTTCACCGTCATCCGCAATGCGAAGCTGCACGTTGCGGATTGGGCGACCCGAACTACCCACTCGATTTGCAGGGTAATTCGAAGTCAACACCGGCGAGGTCTCCGTAAGCCCGTACCCCTGGTAGATCGGAATCCCAATGGTCCAAAAGAATTCTGCTAAAGATTTCGAAAGCGGAGCTCCGCCCGACATGACCGCCCGGAGTTTCCCTCCGGTCCCCGCCCGGATTTTTGTGTACACGAGCCGGTCGGCTAGGGCCCATTTCGCTTTCACGGCGATAGTCGCCGAGCCATAGCCGCATCGCCAGGGAGCCGCTTCTCTCGCTGTCTTCATCGCAAAGTCGAAGAGCTTGCGGCGCGCTCCCGTGGTTTTGCTGCCCTTCTCCATCAATTTCGCGTAAATCTTTTCGAAGAACCGCGGCACAGCGGCAAGGATCGTGGGGTGGACTTGGGCCAGCGCTTGCGCAACATTGTCTACAACGTCCACGTATGCGACCGGACAGCCCTGGAAGATGTAGAAGTAATCGAGCATCCGCCCATAGACATGCGCTAAGGGCAGAAACGAAACAGCCAAATCAGAATCGGGAAGGATGTCGAAGTCGTGACACGTATCCAACACATTCGAACTGAAATTCGCGTGCGTTAGCATTACGCCCTTGGGCTCGCCCGTTGTACCGGAGGTGTAAATAATTGAAGCGAGTTGATCAGGTTGAACCTGCGCTGCCCGCTTGCGATAAGCAGCGATTTCATTCTGTCCGGCCCTGGATATGAGAGTTTCATAAGCCAGGAAATCTGGCGGAAGGGCCTGGTTGGCTCCGGCCACAATAACGTGCTGCACTTGCTGGAGCTGAGTGCGAATCCCCACGAACTTTTCAAGTTGTGCCAAGCCCGCGATAAACAAAATGTGAGCGCCGGAATGGTTCAGGATGTAGACCATCCGCTCCGGAGATTCGTTGAAATAAACGGGCACGGTAACGGCGCCTGAACCGCTGATCGCAAAGTCCGCTGTGTGCCACTCCGGGCAATTCGGCGCGAAGAGCCCTACTCTATCTCCGGGCTTTACACCGAGTTCCACGAGGCTATCAGCCAATCCGGCGACGCGTCGCAGCAATTCCTGCGATGAGATGGCTTCCCATCGTTCGGCCCCGCGCACCATCTGCGCCCGGGGTGAAGGCAACTCATCGACGGCGTGAATTAGGCAGCAAGGGAGCGAAGGATAAGGCATGCGCTGAAGAATTTACCTCAGTGGGAAAACCAGCGCAATCCAGCGCCCAAGGCACATCGCAGAATGTGTAACCGGGGAATACAAATGACGGTAAGTGGCAGTTGTTGTGATGAGTTGTCGTAGGACAAAGACAGCGACAGAGCGGTAGTACGAGAGTAGCCTCGGCTTCTTCGTGCACGTAACAGAAATTAGAAGGATTCACGAACCTCTTTGAGTTCCGAGACAGGACCAGAAGGAATCCCGAGAACAGTATCCAGGTTAAGACTTTCGCTTGATAGGCCCGGAACCTTCACGGACAGACGTTGTTATCGTTCGTCAATCGAGCTGCGCTAAGATGGGTGCAGGAGCCGTCCATGAGCACCACCATATCTCTCAGGAACGACCCGGAAACGAGCCGCGGTCCGTTTCGTGCGCCGCGCGGCACTTCGTTGAGCTGCAAGGGATGGCAACAAGAAGCCGCCCTTCGTATGCTTTTGAACAACTTAGACCCGGAAGTCGCGGAAAAACCCGAGGATCTCGTGGTTTATGGCGGTACTGGGAAAGCCGCCCGCAACTGGGATTGCTTCCACGCGATCGTGCGCTCCTTGCGTGCTTTAGAAACCGACGAAACCCTTTTGGTGCAATCGGGAAAACCGGTGGCTGTGTTTCAGACACACGAATATGCCCCACGGGTACTGCTCTGCAATTCCAACCTGGTCGGCCATTGGAATAACTGGGATTCCTTTCATGAACTAGATCGCGCTGGGCTCATGATGTACGGGCAAATGACTGCCGGGAGCTGGATCTACATTGGTACACAGGGAATTCTGCAGGGTACGTTCGAGACCTTCGCCGCCGTCGCGCGAAAGCACTTTGTAGGCGACCTGAGCGGGAAGCTCGTTGTGACTGCTGGGATGGGGGGAATGGGTGGAGCCCAACCCCTGGCAGCCACGATGAACGGAGCGGCATTTCTTGGTATCGACGTTGACGCGGAACGCATCAAGCGCCGCGTCAAGGGTGGCTACTGCGATGTGATGGTCACTTCGCTGGACGAGGCACTGCGCATTCTGAAGAACGCCGTGCGGACACGTGAAGCAACTTCTGTCGGCCTCGTTGGCAATTGCGCCGACTTGATTCCCGAACTGGCCAAGCGCGGTGTCGTGCCAGACGTTTTGACGGATCAAACCAGCGCACACGATCCGATTGGCGGTTACGTTCCGAACGGAATGAGCTTGGCGGCCGCTTTGGAGTTGCGCAAGAGCAACCCTCAGGAATATCGCAGGCGGTCGATTGCCGCTATGGGCGAGCATGTCCAAGGAATGTTGGATTTGCAGAAATTGGGCGCAGTCACATTCGACTACGGGAACAACATCCGCACATTTGCTTATGAAGCCGGCGTGCGAAACGCGTATGATTTTCCCGGGTTCGTACCGGCGTATATCCGGCCGCTCTTCTGCGAAGGCAAAGGACCATTTCGGTGGGCGGCGCTTTCCGGAGAGGCATCTGATATTGCGCGTACCGATCGATTAGTTTTGGAGATGTTCCCGGAAAACGAGCACCTGAAGCGCTGGATTAGCATGGCTGAGAAGAAAGTGAAGTTTCAGGGCTTGCCATCGCGCATTTGTTGGCTGGGATATGGCGAGCGTGACAAATTTGGCCTG
>PSRL01000129.1 GCA_003176035.1 Verrucomicrobiota bacterium | reverse complement strand
GCATAAATCAGGATCTGGGCAATCCCGATAAAAAAAGCGTCCAATGTAAAAAAAAGACAGGCGAGGAATATGAAGGACACCACCAAATTCATCGCGCTAATTACTGTATTGCGCGAGGTAACAATCCCGAATGCAAAAGCCAACATGAGAACGGAAAACAACCAGAAAAGGAGTAGACGCATAAATGAATCGCTCCGGATTATTTTTTCTTATTCCATTTGAATATCAGCCCCTTCATCACCCCACCCAGTTCATAAAGTCTTTTTTTGTTATGAATCATTTCGCCTCGCGAATAGCTGGTAAAGGAATAATCCTTCCTCAAAAAAATTGCCTGTTCCGGACAGACTTCCTCACAGAGACCGCAGTAAATGCAACGAATCATATCAATGTTGAATTCCTTTGGACGTTTTTCCGCCTGAGCCCAAGGATCTCCAGCTGGAATTTCTTCGGGTTGAATAGAGATGGCTTGGGGTGGACAAATGAACTCGCAGAGCTGGCAAGCTACACACCTGCCTTTCCCCCACTCGTCGGTAACCAAAGTTGGAGCACCTCGATAATACAGTGGCAATTGAGAATCCCAGCGTTGCTCAGGATACTCCATGGTAATTCGAGTCTTTCCAAAGACTGAATTTTTAAAATGCCTCCAAGTGATCATCAATCCTGCCAGAATGGCAGGCAAAAACAATTTCTCGGAGAAAGTCAATTGTGGGCGTCGGACAGTAAGGGCCATATAAATATGTTAAATTAATTCTGCTTCCAATATGCCAATATAAACGCAGTAAGGAAAATATTCACCAATGCAATTTCAAAGAGATAATACCACCCTAATTTCATCAACTGATCATAGCGAAAACGGGGTAATGTCCACCTGATCCAGATAAATAAAAAAAGAATTGCCGCCACTTTGGCAAAGAAGGTGAGTATATTCACAATCCCCCAAATCATTCCCTGGCTGCCATCCGGGATGAAAGGAAGACTCCACCCACCCAGGAAAAGGGTGACAATGACTCCTGCTCCGGCAATCATTGCGGCGTATTCGCCGAGAAAAAAAAGTGCGAACCCCATTGAGGAATATTCAGTATGATATCCGCCAACAAGTTCCTGCTCAGCTTCGGGCAGATCAAAAGGAAGACGGTTGGTCTCAGCGAGCATTCCGACGGTGAAAATTAAAAAAGATACTGACATCAGTAGCCCAAGTACCACTTTTCTGAGAGAAAATCCGTCTACAAAAGAATCCCACACAGCGTGGAAATTTTTTTGCAGCAAGAGATGGACCGAAAAACCTTCCGGCCACCAGGGTGCAATCGTCCAACCATGTTTTACTTGGTATTCTACGATCTGGGGCAGGCTCAGTGAACCCATCATCAAAAAAATGGGAATCACGGAGAGTCCTAAGGCCAGTTCGTAGGAAATCATTTGTGCGCTGGAGCGAATGCCTCCTAAGAAGGGATATTTGGAATTGGACGCCCATCCTGCTAAGACAATTCCGTAGACGCTTAAAGAAGAAATGGCAAAGACGTAAAGAATGCCAATATTTAGGTCCGCTACGACCATTTTTTGCCCGAAAAGAGTACTGCCAAACGGAAGCACGGCAAGGATGAGGATGGGCGGAACCATCGTCAGCTTGGGCGCAATGTAATAGAAGAATTTGTTTGCTGAGGCAGGAATGAAATTTTCTTTCAGTAGCAATTTGAGAGCGTCGGCAATGGGTTGTCCCAACCCCCAGAAAGGCAGATTGGTCAACGGAAGGCCCACGCGATTGGGGCCGATCCGATCTTGAATAAATGCGCTGACTTTGCGCTCAGCATACACAGTATAGGAAACGAGAAAGAGGACAACTCCTAGGAAGACCATGGATTTGAGCAAAGAGGTCCAAACTAAAAAAGGCCCCGGCTGAAGTAAAAAATTCATGTCTCAAGTTGAAGATTTCTTGAAATGTCCACGCCCAAATCGCCGACAGTTGCGAGAGTGAGCCCGGCAAGCGCCGGGGTTTCCTGAGCCATCCTTCGAAAAACTCCTTCTATAGTTGTCGGCCCTTGGGAAGACTCAACTGCTGCGAGGAGATCATGCAGCACCATCCAATCGGGACGAGCCTGTCCCGGAGGCTGAATTGCCGCATTGAGACGCTGCAGTCGGCCTTTCACATTGATCATGGTCCCCCGCTTTTCAGCAAAAGAAACAACAGGCAAGAGGACGGAAGCTAAATCGGTGGTAGTATTGGGGAGGAAATCGAGGACGATTAAGGAATGCAGCTTATTAAGAGTATCGGCTGATAACCCTGCTGCGACGGCATCTTCGCCAACTATTAGCAGACCACGAACATCTCCGGTTTCGACCGCTTTTTTCAGTTCTTTCAGTCTTGCTCCCGGTGAGGACGTCGTCAATCCAAACAGGCGCGCCCCCCATGTATTTGGGTTGCCGTCATCCGAAATGAGAAATCCATCGCCTTGCTGAAAGCGCGGTACGACATCCATCAAGGTGATTTCGAGAACCCGTGCCAAACGAGAAAGGAGATAAAGCTCTTCATTGGTGGAACGAGCGCTAGCAAGGAGGGCCATGGCACCCCGCGTGGAATTCAATTCGAGGGCGGCTTGCCGAATGGCTTCTTCCCAATCAACGTTTTCACTTCGTTTTTCTTTCAAAATGATTCTTTGGAGCCTGGCTGGAGAATTTACGTACCGAAAATTCAAACGGTGGGAATCCGGTAGCCAGCAGGAATTGACATGATCATTTTCGCGAGGAGTGATTCTAAAAATTTGATTTTCCCGGCTACTGATTAAGATGTTCGAGCCGGTGCCGCAATTCACATCGATACTCTTGGTCTCCTTCAGAAACCAAACTCTCATTTTAAACCGAAATTCTTTTGAAGTCAGCGCACCAACCGGGCAAATGTCCACTGTATTTAAAGAGTAATTGTTATCCAAACGCTTTCCCGGATAAAGGCTGAGAGTTGTGTAGCCACCTCGCTCAACAAATCCGAGTACGTTTTCATGCACAATCTCCCGCATAAATCGAACACATCGCGAACACATGATGCACCGCTCATCGTCCAGAATAATGTGTTTTCCGATATCTACCTTCTTTGGCTTTTTGACTTTTTCTTCTTTAAACCGAGACTTTCCTCCGCCGTATTGAACACTAAACTCCTGAAGGCGACACTCCCCTGCTTGATCACAAATCGGGCAATCCAAAGGATGATTAATCAAAAGAAATTCCATGACGCCGTGACGGCATTCTTGCACTAAAGCAGAATTCGTCCGAACCGCCATTCCTTCTGAAATCTCCTGCGCGCAGGAAATAGCAGGACGCGGACTCCAATTGATGATCGGATAGTGATCAGGCCCTATTTCCGGTTTTCGCTCAGCCGTCATACGGGGCATGCCCACTTCCACCAAACACATGCGGCAGTTGCCCGGGCTGCTCAGTTTGGGGTGGTAACAATAGTGAGGAATAAACTTGCCGCTTTGAAAACAAGCCTCAATCAGCCGGGTACCCTTTGAAAATTGCTTCCATGTACCATCCACTTGGACATTGAGCTGGGGAACCTGTAAAACACTCATGGGAACTCACAGGTCTATCCAGAGACGTAGTACTTTGTCTACGAACAAATTATGATTTTACCATTGTGTACTTTCCCGCACATGGAGAGCCCGAGGCAGCGGATTAATTGTTTAGAGCCGGAGTAGTGGTGCGAGGACGGGGCGCCCGATGATAGGGAGTCTTGACGTAGTTGCGGAGGGAATCGAAGAATTGCGAGGCCCAGTGGTTGCGGCTGCGTTTTCCATTGCAGAATGGAAATGAATAGGGAAATCATCTTCTTCAGATTCGGGCAGAACTTCTAAGGTTGCGGATAGTTTTAGATGACCGGTTTGAGGATCGACATGATAGATATTCCTTCCATCCTCAGTGACGTACCGGTAGCTTCCATCTGCTTCTTTTATGGGCTCTTGGAAACGGGTCTTACTTAAAAGATGAGTGTGATGATTTCTATCAGATTTGCGCTGTTGTCTGCCGGGATGACGGGGGTGTATGTGTATGCTTGTTCCATCCCACCGGGCAAGCCTAAGTTCCCCTGTGGGGGACCAAGCATAATGCCATGAATTTTGTCCCCTTGCACCGCTCTCAATCCACTCGAAATCTCCGGCGGGATACGCATGTCCTCCACCTTCAATATTGAGAGTTTTTCCTTTGAGTGGATCAATGAGGTAATGATTCTTAGTCAGTAATAGGCTTTGTTGGCCGAAGCGATCGGTAAATTTGAGATAATCGGTTACTTTTATTTGCTCCACTTCGGTTCCAATAAGGCTTCCAAGGAATGTTGCAATGGCAGCAGATACGGGTACATTTTTAAGTCTCAACTGCTCGCGGAGTTGATCGAGCTGCATTTTGGTTAATCCGCTGATTTGTTCTAATTGAGCTTCTATTTTGCCATCTGCAGATTTAGTGGTTATAAAGGTGAGCTCAAGGGAAGCTTGCTTGTGCTTTCCGTAGGGTACTTTTTGAATTGCAATAATTTGTTCTCCCTCCCGACTAGCGGCTTTCCAAGAAGCTCCGGGAAGAAGATGGAATCCAAAGTTATAATTGAGTGACTTTGTCGACATTTCTTGTTTGTAGATTGAAGTGGTAGGAATGCGGACGGGTTGAACAGGGATTTCTGTAACTTGACCATTGAAAGGATTCCATTGGCGGAGTTCTTTCCCGTTTTCAAGAGTCAAAATAACCGAATGGTGATCTTGAGTAAGAGATACATTTGAGATTTGACCTCTGCGAGGATGGAAAACCATCGTGCCATCGGGAGCTACCTTTACAAAAAGGACGGTTTTATCTTGAGGAGAGTGAAATATAAGGCCTCCCTCTTCACCAAATTTTAATTCGGCTATTAGTTCATCTGTCGGTTTCAAATTTCCTTCCGCCGAATTAATCACCTTGCCGGTTTGGGAATTGATAAAGCGGGCTCCCGATTCCCCGCTTATTCCCTGAAATTTCATCCAATCGGGAGTATGGACTTGGATTCTTTGGCCATCTTCAGCTAAGATGATTTGGCCCCGGTGAGAGATGCTAATTCTTCGGAGGTTTTCAGGTGAGAAAAGCATCGTAAGAAGATACGGTACATTCGTCACTGCCTGGACTTTGCTCTCTATCCTTCCATTGTGAATTTTAAAGGTACCGGTAATTCTATGCCCTCTGAAGGGTATGTTGACAGGGTGTTCCACATCTCTACTCCACGTTCCAGATTGTGCGTGATTACTAATTATTTGACGCGCTTCTTCCGGGGTCGGAGGAACTAGTTTTTCGAGTTGAGCGTTGCTGAGACCGTGTACCTCCGTCAGGAAAAGCTCATGATCCTTCCAGGTATAAGAGAAGGTGATAGTCTTTCCATTTTCTCCGTGTGGAATCTCATGTTTAAACGAAAACCCTTTTTCTTGGACAGTAAGATCAGTAATTTTGCCCTCCTTATGAGGGATTAATAATTGAATGCCTATTGGTGAGTTCCGATGAGCGGGGTCCTGGTCAAATGGCAATAAATCTCTTTGAGTGCCACTGATGTGACGCAATTTGCTTGTCTTCGGATCAAAAAATAACCGAGTTCCTGGAATTTGTTCACTTCCCGCAGGCAATGGCCTGGGTGCATTTAAACCCACACATTGGTCGCTCTCATCATCATAGAAAGTGCTAATGACTTCATCCCTATAAAAGTCTTTAACTGCTTTGACGTAGCGAGCCTTTTGAACTTCATATTCTTGGACAAGGGGATCGGTTTTCGGGGTACGAACAGTTTTGAGAGTGATTTGTGAAGTTGTTTCGAGCACCCCAATTGGAGGGCCACCTTTGACCCTTGGCACAAAACGCCTACGCTTTCCTGTCTCGACGGTTTTCGTTGTCTGCTCCGTAAGGGTAGTGGTGATTTCGGTTTCTATAGTGATCGGGCCAGGGTCGCCGCTTCTGGTCACGCGAGGCTGTTTTTCAATTCTCGGGCTGGGGAGTGCAGGACGCGAAGGCAGCTCTTTATCAGAAAAATCTATTTTGACCATGTTGACAATGAATCCCCTGTTCTCCAAGTGCTTGAGCTGCCTTTGTAAGGCTTCTCTACTATTTTTTCCAAAAGAAGAAACGGCAGTCAAAAAGGGCTTTTTCTCGATAAGGTCCAGCGTCCAAATACCCACTTTTCCTACGATTCCAACAGATGATTCTGTAATGCCGGAAATATCAATTTTGGATGTCTGGCCATTATTGTTTTTAATTGTGATGTAGGTTTTTTCTCCCTGAGTTTCGATTTTTAAACTCTCCTCATCAAAGAGATCCGCATCAGAAACTTGAATGAGGAATTGCGAGGGTTCCAATAGGTTTTCGTGATCTGCCAGGGCTAAGATCACGCCATGGTGAAAGTTATCAATTAATGCAGCCCCCCCTTTGTCATTTGCGGTAAACTGATAAGATGCTTGATTGGAACCAGCAGAGTCTAGAATGGAATATTCTCCAGCGACAGCATCCATTTTGATGCTTAAGGAACTCGGATTTTCTCGCTGTTGCAAGTCAGCGGGGGTATATTTAATGGTCCCATCTGTGGAAAGCGGCCCTCGGATAACGCCAGCTTCAACCAGCTTCTTGTAAAGGATCGCACCTTGCGCAGAGACTTTGACATCAGCTCCCGTGAGCATGTGTGACCCTATGAGTGGATCAATGAAGAAAACGGTTTCCTTCGTTGTGGCTGGGAGCACTCTTGCTGTGGGAATATTGGGCGCCTCTATTTTTTGCACTCGATCTACTCCTAGTACTTCATAAAGGTCTTTGCCATGTTGAAATGGATATGTGCGGTCTGAAGAAATTTTTTCGGAACCGGACGTGATTTGCTTCTTCTCAAAATCGATTTCTTGCACCTTCTTACAAATAAATTTGTTGTCTTCAATTGTGCACTTCTTCTCTGTTAACTTAGAGCCATATTTCGAAAAGAAATCTAAATTAGATTGACTTTCTTCGGTGGCCTGGTCGTAAAGCGAAACTCCATACTGAAGGAGGGCAAATCCTCCAGCGACTCCAAGCCCAACTGTTCCTCCAAACAAGCTCCCTGCTAGGAGCGTTGCAGTAGTACCACCCATACCCAATCCGGCATCTATTCGCTCCTCGGCGGTTTGGGCTTTGATGAGACGAACACCATCAAAAACCACGGACGTCACCGCAAGGCCAAAGTTGACAGTCTTTAAAACTTTCTCCACACCCCTTAGTCCAAAAATCACATTAGCTTTTTTAGACGCAACCTTAAGAAAAAGATTTTTCCCCATGTTAGCTAAATCCTGAGATATTCCAGTTGCTCCACTCAGCAAGTTATTATAGGCACTGACCTGGAATTCCAACGGCTTTTCTTGAAGTGCCTTCAGCCCTTTCTGGAAGAATTTTTGCCATGCTAGTAGCGCAAATGCTGTTCCCATGGCAATTGATCCTCCTTTTCCTATCCGCCCCGATGCCTTATCAACTCCCCGTAAGGTAAACGAGCCACTGGGAGTGACATCCAAACTTGTTCCAATAACCCGTTGAGCTTCTTTTTGTTCACTATGTAACGGCGCAAATTCGTCGACCTTAGCTTGATAGGTATCAGGAAGTCTCGCTGTCTGGGCCTGACCAGTCTCTAAATCACGCAGGGTTACTTCCAGGCTGCCGGATTTTAGTGTATCTAAATCGAGGATCTTATCAGATGCACCACCTGGTATTTGCTGCTTTGCTGCTTTAGCCAGCTCTTCTCCTAATGAATCCCAACGCTTAATTCGATCTTCCGCTTCCTGCATCCCTTGCCTCATCTGGGCTTCTTCATAGTCCCTATATCCATCCGGGCCTAATCGCTCCAGGGTTTTACGTGCCTCTTCCCTATCTACAACAACATTTAAAGCAAATTCCTCGGCTTTTCCACCACGAAGATTGCCATCAGCATCAAACCTCCGTACTTGAACCTGGTCCGATCCATCCTGTGGAGAATAAACATAGCCAACCAACCAGTCATTCGTGCCATCTTTCCGTAAACGCCATTTATAGTCATGGCCTTTTTGTTGTTGATATTGTCCATTCTTATAAGAAATGCCATAATTAGGGGAATCTGCCGGATCCACCGTGCTCGTCATAACTGTTGAAGATCCTACGATTTCCTTTGGCTGATATTGTCTAGCGGCGATGATCTTGTTGAGCAGCTCAACTCCAAGGGAAGGTTCTGTCTTACACATCGCAAACCAGTACCGCTCCACTTCTGCGGCGCTAAAAAACGATTGAAGCAACGTGGTGGCATCGTCATACGACAATCCGCCAGCTCGGGTCGGGTTTCCATGCCCTGCTATCCTCACTTTGTCAATATGACCAGCGGGGAAATCGGCCGGACTCATTTGCGACCAGTGATTCCATGACGTTCGCCACATATTGTACGCCAGATCATATAGTTGTTTCTGCCTAACTGCATTTCCGGCAGCCATGCTATAGTGCTTTGCAAACGTTTCAAATGTAGCGAAGATACTATCCGATAGTTTATAATAATCGCTATAGACCTGCCCTCCCTGATTTTGCGTAGTAATGAAAAAAATATTTGTTTGTTTCTCTTTTCCCTCCGTTAGTATTTTAAAAATATCGTCAAATACTATCTTGTTTACCCCACGAAACCTTTGGTCCTCGGGCAGCATATGGCTGGGGGCAATGAAGCCGAACTCTGGGGCCATGGCGACTATAGCGCCTCTATTTCGTTCAGGCCGTAAATTTTTATTGGCTGCGACCTGTACTGCGTGTTGGGGCACCGCGGGCCGTGGCTGTGGTTGAAGTGATACCCGGTTGACTATATCTTGATGAGCTGTACTTAATTTATTAAATACTTCGGGATTTTGTAGTGGCTGACACTGACTCGGAGTCAGCTTTTCTATCAAGGGGGTGGCGATCGGATTGCTAAAATAATTGCGCTTGGCAAGTTCTACAAGAATCTCATTTCGAATATTTTGAACCTGATTTGCGTCCATCTTATATAGTGTGAAGTGCGCCAATGATCTCCAAAACCACAAGTGCTCCATACCCAAGGAACTAATTAGTGCGGGAGAAAGGGAACTAACGTTGTTATCGGTAATCAGAATTTGGATGAGATGATCCAGGCCACGAATGTGGGTAAGCTCCAAATCTCCCAATTTCTCGATGAATGAAAGATCAAAATCCTTAACGAAAGACGGATGAACTTCAACACGCGGAGGTGGATTGGATGCTCGATTTCTAATGGCGTAATCGATTATCCCGTCGATCTGAGGGACGGACAGCGCATCTATGTACTTAAATAATGAGTTATCATTATCTACAGTATATCTTTTTTGAGCTATTTCGGATAATATTCGAAGCTGTCGATCAACATCAGAATTATCTAATATAGATTTCAAATCTTGATTTGAGCCACTCGAGAATATTGCGTTCCAATTTATTGAGTTGTGCCATTTAATATTAAAAAAATTAAATTGATCTGGAGAGAAATTCAAAATAGCATTCAGTGAAGTGTACTTTTCAAGATTTGCTCTAATATTTCCGAGAATAATGGAGTTATGAATCTGTTCAAAGTCGGCCCATTGGATACGGGCGAGATGCGTTTTTGGGAGTTTTGTGATCCAGCGTAGAGCGTCAAACCCCCGTAGTGGGGTTTTTATGGAATCCATATAACTTTTTACGGTATTACTACTCGCAAAGTCTTGATCCGTAAGAGCGCAGCATACTTCTCCTACTTTTGCAGCATCCATATTCTGAAAGAAGTTGGGATTGCTATTCACTGCTATGTTGAGATCGGTCGGTGCTACAAAAGCATATTGGCTTGTCGTCAGAGTTGGCTTCTGTTGCAAGGAGAGTTGACGGAATAGGTTAAAACTGCCGCTGAATAGCCTAAATGTTTCAGGATGGATATGCTGGAGGCTAGCAGTTGGCAATGCGTGTATTTTGCTATCCGTTAATTTAGGGATAATATGATTCGCTAACTCCAGATCTGAAAAAACGAATTTTGACCACTGCTCAGGATTTAAGTGGGGATCTTGAATCTGGCTGTTTGTGAGCCTGAGCAGTTGTTTTCGAATCTCCGCTGGAATCTGACCTTGCTGCTCAAGCATCGAATGGAAACGGACGCCGTTTTCTTTTAAAAAATAGAAAAAAACATCATTATTAACTGTACCGAAGAATTTTGCTATAAGTGCAGGATCAGAAAAATTGGAAAGAGAAATTTTGCCCGCTTGATTATTTGTCAATGCCTGAGCAAGAGAATCACGGGAAAGGAGGGCTCTAAAGGAATTGTCAGACAGAGTGGAAAAAGACTCCGGACGGATATTTTTAACATGTTCGGCTTTGATTGCTTGGACTCTATTTTGGTCCAGGAGAAGCCAATCAAGGAAGGGAGCTGACATTCTGGAAAAGAGCGGTGCTGAACCGTCGGTTTTAATATTGGAAATCACCTCCTTGTCGGCCAGCCAACCACGAAGCTTATTGATCTTCTTTTTCTGCTCCTCCGGCAACCGTTGGGTATCCCAAAACTTCTGGTCAATGAGATTGTCGAAGAAAATCGTATCAAAGCGTGCATCTCCGCGCTTAATCGCCGCCTTAAAGTCAGATTCGGAGCCTTCGGCTAGGGCTATAAATTGATGGGAAGTGTCCCAATTTCCAGGGGTTCTTTTGACCAGATGGTGATTAGCGTCGAAAGCATGAGCTGGGGATTGATAATGTTCGTCATTTGGATTGTTTCCGAGGACACGGGTGCTCGTAGCCAGAAGGGCTCCCCGCCCGAGAAAGAAATTCGCAACTTGGTCTTCTAGCCGTTGCAAATCATTTGTTGACTCCGGTTCCGTTGAGTTTGCAATTTTTTTCGCTTGCGGTGTAGAATTAGGGTATGCCTGTTGTGTTGGTCTTTCTGAACGAGGAGGTTGCTTTTGCGGGCTAGCCAACTGATGAACGTCGGAGGACTTTTGTCGAGGACGAGTCGTAACTAAAAGATTGTGAACGGACCTCCCGTTAAATTCGGTCAAAGGATCTCTAGGAAGATCTTCTGCCTGTTGAGTTTTTGTTCCTCCGATTTGGCGATGATGAAGTCCGGCTGATGGTCTACTGCCCCCAATTGGAATTGCTTCTATCAATTCCCAAGCAGAATCTGTTGCAGATTTTGCTTCTTGTGTTACTTGGCGCTGCTGATCTTTTTTATCCCTGAGGCGTAATCGCTCTTCTGCACGTTTATGTAAATCGGGCCGCTCCTGCTCAAAGCTGAGATACCATTTGAAAAAATTTGCAAGACCTGCGTCAAATTCTTCCGGATTGTTAGCGTCATATTTGCGCAATACGGATTCTCTTTCCTTTGGATCTTCTTCATGTAGGGTTACGTCCGCGTCCCTATAAACTTCCTTTGGCTCCAATTGCTCTAAAATACTTTCCGGATCATCTTGGCTAAGCTGATGATATTTCCTTAAGAAGGCGATAGCATCATTGGTACTGTAGCTTGTCCCATCCTCAAGTCTTATTTGCTGCAAATCCGGGTGAGGTCCAAATGCTTTATTAAATTGCTCTTTGGCTTCTTCCAAATCCTTTTCTTGAAGACGGTATAACGCATCAGGATCGGCATTCCCATATCTTGCCTTAAACTGAGATCTCATTTGCGCTTCGAATTGTGGATCTAGTGGAGAAAATTCCTTCGCAGCAGGTATTAAAAACGAAAGTTCACATGCATATTTTAGACATATAGCTACGACTCCGAAAGCCTTTTGCTTTATTGAGAGTTCCGAATTGGATAGGATTTTTCTCAGCAGAGAGATTGGATCTTTAGCCTGATGAGGGAACAGCAACGAAGCCATTTTACTTTTCAGACCCCGAGTTTTCTGCTCCGTATTCGCTATCTCCTGAGAAAAATATGTGTCGACACTATTTACTAATTTCGCACGGAGTTCTTCCCTTTGTTTGGCATCCATCTGCCCAAGGTTTTTCAGTTCTTTCCCAAATTGATCAACCAGAGCAGCAAGTTCACTATAAAATGGCTCCAGTTTTTGCTCAAATTCTTTTATTTTTGAGTAAACAACTCCTTTCTCCTTAGTACGTTCACCATTCACGATCCTCACTTTTATTTCATTAAAATTGAGGCTTCTATTTTTAATCCCATTTTTGAGTTTTGTGATCAGCTTGTCTTCATTGTTGTCGTCAAATGCCTCTTTACAACCAAATGCCTTCCTTATTTCATCGACATCGACGAGATAATCGTGAAGATGATCTAAAAATAGAGATTGAATCTCTTTTTTTAATTGATCTTGTGCATTACATACGGATTTCTTATTTACAAGATCCTGAATCTTCTTTATGAGTTGATGGCGATTAGATTCCAAGCGCTTAGGAATTGCATCCCAGGACACAGCAATAGCCAACCTCAGGCGCTCTAGTGTGGCGGGATCAAATAAATTTTTAGGAAGACGAAATTCGGGAGCTTGCCACTGTTTGCGATGTGAATTTAAGTCGATGTTGTCTGGCTTCCGACATTCCCTCTCAAGCCTTTTGAGTTCCTGTTGAAACTGGCCGTGCACATGTTCTATTAATTTATCGACTTCTAAATCGAGAGTCCGTTGAAGTGTTGTGGCTGTTTCTTGGTCGATGAGGTGATCGAGCGGTATCTCCGACCTCTGAATCTGATTAACAATTCTTTTACATAATTCTTCGCTTACATGGATGTCTCTTTCGATGTCGACGGCATTGCCTGGATTTTGAGTGAGCTTATTTTTCTGAGACTCTATTCGCTTTTTAAAAAGCTCTTGGATTTCCTCCCTAATCGTTGAAAATGCTCTACCGGGCTTAATCAGGGAAGAGAGCTCTTCTTCGAGAGCTCGATAATCATTTTCTATTGTTTCGTATTCTCTGTTAAGGATAGCCTTGTCACTATCTTCATCAGCCCAATCCCCCACAGAGCTAATGCCGGAGCCAATGTCAGAGACAATGCGTCGCATGGACTGCGCCGGGGTATAACTAAGTAGTTGCGAGCCTGCACTCGCTAGCCTCGCGCTCCAAGCGGGGCCGTTTGTTTTCCATTTTCCTGAGTCTTTGCAAGCGCTTTGAGTACCACTATCGGAAATAAATTTATTTGCGGCTGCTACTTTTGGTGACATGTGAGCATATTATTCATTCTATGCATCGGGTTGCATAAAATGAATTAGGCAATGCTCGCTTAATGCCTTGCGGCAAAATCTACCTGCGATGCCGGGTAATTTATACCTAAGAAAGGTGGCTAGCGCCGTTTGCGGCGTCCAAAACTATATCCCTTATGAGTGCGAACCCCGCGTGCTTTCCTTAGCACAGCTTCAACCTCGTCCTCATTAAAGAGCGCAGTATAGACATATGGGAAATTCTCTAATTTCAGACGAGGGACGGTTTGATTAATGAACCGTTCGATTTCCTTGACGTGGGGCAGCTCTTCGGCGGTCATAATAGTAAACGCGTCGCCCGCCCTCTCTGCTCGGCCTGTGCGGCCAATTCTATGCACGTAATCTTCGGGATGTTGTGGAACATCATAGTTAATCACGTGGCTGACCCCGGCAATGTCAATGCCTCTGGCGGCGATGTCCGTCGCAACCATGACTTCGTATTTCCCACCTTTAAACCCTTCCAAAGCTTCGACGCGTTCTCGCTGTGTGCGATTGGAATGCAAAATTGCGACGCTATGCTCTTGAGCTTTTAACTTGTGGGCAATCCGGTCCGCCCCCTCTTTGGTGCGAGTAAAAATCAGAATACTTTCAAAGTGAGTGCGGTTGAGAAGCGCAATCAAGAGATCAAATTTCTGATCCGCAGCAACGGGATAAAAAGCGTGATTCACCGTCTCCGCAGGCGAACGCCGTGCGCCGATTTCTATCCTTGCAGGATCACGCAAACACCAGGAGGAGAGACGTGCAATTTCTTCTGGGATCGTAGCCGAGAAAAGCAAAGTCTGGCGCGCCCTGGGACATTTTTCGATAATCTGTCGCACGCTTGGTAAAAAACCCATGTCCAACATACGGTCCACTTCATCCAGGATGAGGACTTCAACGTGACTCAGATCGGCGGTCTGACTTTTGAGAAGATCCAACAAGCGCCCGGGAGTCGCCACCACGATGTCGCTTCCCCTAGTCAAATTCTCTCTTTGCTTGCCGTACCCCACTCCACCGTGAATGAGAGTGATCGGCATTTCCATAAAATATGCGTAGTCACGGAATGCGGATTCCACTTGCATGGCAAGCTCGCGTGTCGGTTCCAGCACTAGACAACGAATGGAGTTTTTTCCGGTTTTCAGGCGAGTGAGGGCGGGAAGGGCAAATGCGGCGGTTTTGCCGGTGCCGGTTTGCGCGGAGGCGACAAGGTCCTTTCCGGCAACGATTACAGGGATGGCCTGAAGTTGAATGGGTGAAGGCTCCACATATCCCATACGTTGCGCTCCATGTACAACGGGTTTTAAAAGTCCCAGGCCTTGAAATGACATAAATAATCTTTGTATCAGAATTCTGAATGGAGCGTCACCGAAAACTGGTGGCGCGCCACGATGGCGCTAATTGCTCCCGGCCAAGGGGCCACCTCTTGCACGAAAAGCTTTTCTTTTTCTCTGTAGATGGGCCAATTTTCCTCCATTGGGTCGACTCTGACCTTGCTCAACCCTGAAGCCAGCCCCTCGCCCGTCAGTTTGACGGCTGCCTCTTTACGCACCCACATTCGAAAAAACACGGTCGGGCGCTCGGCCTCGGAGCAATTCTTTAAGAAGGTGTATTCCGACCGGTCAAAAAAACGCCGCGCAACCGCTTCGAAGGACACCTGACGGGTGCCAACTTCCACGTCTATACCGATGGCAAATTGCGCAAATGCCATGAGAATCTTCTCTCCCGTGTGGGAGAGACTAAAATGGAGTTGCGGCGAATGCCTAAAAAAAGGTTTTCCCCGGCGAGAGTATTCTAAGTTTATTTTATTCAGGGTATTGCCTGTACATTCTCCCGCTAGCCGTCGCAGCACGGCGTTGCGTTCTTCCCGCTTCAAATAGGGCTTAACGTGAAGGCGGACCTCCCCGGGTAGCAATTTTCCGGGTGAAGACCGATTTGTATCGATCAATATCATTTGCTAAGAATATGCAAAATTTTGAATTTTTATTCGTTTTATGACCAAACTTGTTTTCACTTTTATGCACCTGATAGCATAACAGCAATCGGCAAATAAGTTGAACCAGCTAGGAATTCGCCCCTTGCGAAGAACGGCATCTCATCCGATATTACGCAACTCTTATTAAGATACTCTTATTAATCACCGTATGCCCTTCTCCAAATTTTGGGGGGAGACCACTGCCGGGACCGTCCCCTCCATCTATTTTAACAATACTAAAATTATTATTCTAAATCATATCAATCCCAATGCAATCAAAGATATACGATCCCGCCGTTCTACAGAACTTGCTCAAATTGGCAAAAAAAAGGGAGGGTATCATGAAAGCCCTCCAACAGGTCGAAAGCGAAATTTCAGAACTTGTTCATTCTAAGGAACATTCATGCGATAGACTTCCCCTTCCTCTAGGCAGAACCATGGGGCGCGGCATGCTCAAGCAAGAAATTCTCGCAAGTCTGACGCAAGCGGGAGAAAAGGGGATGAGCGTTCGGGAACTTTCCGCTAAACTGGGGATGCGAAGCCAGAATATCCACGTTTGGTTCAGCAGCACCGGCAAGAAAGTTGCTGGCCTACAGAAAATAGGTGAAGGGCGCTATCGGTATCAGCCAAAGGCGGCTGCTCTACCTCAACTGCCCATGGAAATTTCCCAGGAAGATTGGCACAATTTTTCTGTGTCTCAGAAGGGGGTTAAGGTACTCTCTTGAAAGAACAGCGCCCAGCGTAACAACTCCCCACTGAATGTACCTTGCCAAGGGGGGGGGTTACTTTAAATTCATCTCATGTCTGAACCTCAACACAAAGACGCTCATATGGCGGACCGCGCTGAGCGTGCGGCCAAAATCATAGAGCAACCGGAAGAATACAAAATTTGCGAAGGATGCGATTCTATTTTGACCGCCAGCGCAACCACCTGCCCAAACTGTCACAGCTATCGTTTTGATACAGACCCCCGAGTAGTAGCCGCACACGCGCGGTTTTTAGCTAGTCGCGCCCAAATGAGTATTACTAGCGAAGACATGTATTAGCCTAGCTAGCTAGTCGATCCTGAAAAAGCGTGCGAGCTAGTAAACATCCATGTGTGAGGGTATTTCGATAGTAAAATTTCGACCAGAAAATTCAGTACGGAATGGAAAACCTGGTGGAAGAGGAGGTTTTGGGAAAAAGGGATCAAAAGCTTTCGCCGCCAAGACGCGAAGGAGGGAAGTGTAGCCTTGCGCCACTCGACGACTGAGGTCGCCGCCCCCTTGACCGGTCTTGTCCTCCATCTTTTACAGGGAAACTTTGTCGGTTGGTCATATTTTCAACCGATAAGCCGAAAAAATTCTTCCGCTGTAGCTGTTGTTTGCCGCGCAATAGCGTCCAAGCTTTCTCCGCGCACCTGGGAAATGAGTTCTGCGATGTTGCGCACATGGGCAGGCTCACACCTCTTACCGCGATAGGGAACAGGAGCCAAATAAGGGCAATCTGTCTCCAGCATATAGCCATTGGCTGAAACAGCGGCCACTGTCGTCCGAATGTTGTGAGCATTTTTAAATGTTACAATGCCCGTAAAAGAAATGATGTGGCCTTGCTCAATCACTTGCATTGCTTCTTGAGCCGTTCCGCCAAAACAGTGAAAGACAGCGCGTAAGCGGCTATTATAAGGTGCAAGGTACCGTAAAGTATCTTCCCAAGCATCGCGCTGGTGGAGGACGACGTTTAAGCGGAGTTTTACCGCAAGGTCCAAATGCTGCAAAAATGCCTGAGTCTGGAGTGCTTTGTACGCACCGTCTAAAACCGCTCCCTCCGGTTCAGCTGAAAATTCGCACCCCAACGCTTCCAATGCTGCCGACGGTTGAAGTTTTTCGCTGGGAAGATGATGATAATCGAGTCCCGTTTCCCCAATGGCGACAACTTTGGGATGCTCGGCGATTTCCTGTAGGGATGAATAAAAATCACGTGGCTCCGCCGCCACATTGGTAGGATGAATACCCACCACAGCATAAACACCAGCAAATCGTTCTGAAAGCGCTACCGCTTGGCGGCTACTTTCGAGACTTGTCCCAACCGTCAAAATGCGTGTGACACCGGCAGCGGTGGCTTTGGCAATGACCTCTTCCAAATCGTCTTTATAATCCGCATAATCCAAGTGAGCGTGGGTATCGATAAACATGCTTAGAAGGGGTCAAAAAAAGAAACGGATCAAAATCTTACCATTGGATCACGGAACTTGCCCAAGTGAGTCCTCCTCCGAAAACGACCATTAAAATATAATCGCCGATCTGAAAATGTTCTTTTCGACTAGCCTCATCGAGTGCCATTGCGACAGCCGCCGCCGAGGTATTCCCATAGCGCTCCAGGTTCACATATATCTTGTCCATTGGCACCTTAAGTCTGTCCGCAAGTGCTTCGATGATTCGAATATTTGCCTGATGAGGGATGATGCATTTGATATCGGAAAGCTCCAAATTGGCCTGCTGCAGAGCGCGCAAAGCAGCATGCTGCATGGAAGTAACTGCCAATTTGAATGTTTCCTTCCCATTCATTTGGATAGTATTGAGGTGTTGTTCAAAATTCTCTGAAGTTATAGGCAACGCGCAACCACCGCCGGGCATACAAAGAATATCGGCATAGTTGCCGTCACTAGCCATGTATGTGGTAATGACTCCATGTGATCCCTCACGCGAACGCAAAATGGCTGCGCCCGCTCCATCTCCAAAGAGGACGCAGGTGTTCCGATCCTTCCAGTTCACCAGTGCGCTGAGCTTATCGGCACCAATCACTAAGATGGTGTCGTAGGTATGAGTGGAAATAAACTGCTGTGCGATTTCCAACGAATAGAGAAATCCCGAACATGCTGCGGAGACATCAAAACAAACCGCATTCTTTGCCCCCAAAATTCGTTGCACGTGGCAAGCTGTCGCGGGAAAAAATGTGTCCGGTGAAACAGTAGCTACAACGATCATGTCAATTTCTTCCGGAGCAACATGGGCCTGTTCCATCGCCGCCTGAGCTGCCTTGGCCGCCATATGACTGGTGAATTCGTCGGCTGCCGCAATACGGCGTTCCTTTATGCCCGTTCGAGAGGTGATCCAGTCATCGCTCGTCTCTACCATGCGTTCCAAATCCGCATTACTTAAAATCCGTTCAGGGGCGTAGCTGCCCGTACCAATAATAGAAACCGCCCGCTTTGATTTATGGGCACACCTATGCGACACTCCTTTCATGCGTCTCGCTTTTTCAACTATTCAAACAGTACCAAGTCATTATGACTCTTGATGGCGGTTGCCCGAGCTCTCATTGTATTCCTTAATGGCTTCCACGATACGGGGGTTAATTTTTTGTTCAATGAATTCAGTTGCGACTCGAACCGCGTTTTTAATCGCGAGTGGGCTGCTGGCGCCGTGCGCAATAATGCAAATTCCATTGACTCCAAGAAGAGGGCTTCCTCCGTACATCTCATAATTCGTTTTATTTCGAATCGGTCGAAAAGCATCTTTGGCCAAGTACGCACCAATTCTACGAAGCGGACTTTTCGCAATCTCGCGCTTCAACCAGTGGAAAACCGCTGTTGCCGTGGCCTCGCAGGTTTTAAGCACCACATTTCCAGTAAAACCGTCGCACAAGACAACTTCCACAGGACACTCGAAAAGGTCGTGACCTTCCACGTTGCCGCGGAAGTTGAGCTTCGAATCCTTAAGAAGCTTAAAGATCTCCTTGGTAAAATCGCTTCCCTTAACATCCTCGCCTCCGATCGACATGAGTCCTACCGCCGGATTGTGGAACCCCAACACATGTTTGGAAAGCACCGTTCCCATAATGGCATATTGGAGCATGTGTTCGGGACGCGCTTCGACATTCGCACCGGCATCAATCAGAACACACACGTTGTGCTCAGTCGGCAAGTAGGAGGCAATTCCCGGCCGTTCCACGCCCTCCAATGTGCGCAATTTGATCGTTGTCGCCGCTACCGCCGCGCCGGTATGGCCAGCGCTGACAATGGCATCGGCTTCTCCCTGTTTTACCAGGTCGACAGCACGGGACACCGAGGAATCTTTCTTACGGCGAACAGCCTCCACCGCTTGGTCTGACATCTCAACCACCTGGGTGGTGTGGATGATCTGTACACGTCGATCATTACAATCATTAGCTTTTAGGCACGTTGCGATTTGAGGTTCATCACCAACCAAAAATAACTTGGCGATCTTCGGGTATTCTCGAAGAGCCATTGCGGCGCCCGCGATAATATTTTGCGGGGCATGATCCCCTCCCATCGCATCCAGGGCGATTCTCATGGAATGAAGAAGAGGTTAGGAACTAATTTAAGCCATTTCAATCGTATGGACTTGTCTATTCTTATAATATCCACAGCGAGAGCAAGCCGTATGAGGAATGACCTTGGCTCCGCATTGTGCACAAGAAGCAAGCTGGGCGGCTCGCCAGCGATTCGCCGCTTTGCGCGTACGCAAACGCATCTTGGAAGTTTTTCTCTTCGGGACTCCCATAATTTATCAGGATTTTTTCTGTATGTTTAATTTTTTTAACGCTTCCCATGCCGTATCTGACTCACTCCGTTCACCGTCAACCGCCTTTGCCTCTGTCGGAAACGTGATGGCACAGGATCGTTCACGCGTGGAATCGCATCTCGGGTATAACGGAAGCGCAAGCAGAATATCCTCCCGAACTAGCGGGGTCAAGTCAACGCTTTCTCTTCCATCTAACGGAATCTGCAGTAATAGATTGTCGATGTGGATGTTGTACTCGAAGAATCGAAGGCACGCAACACATTGCAAACGTACTTTTAAGCTCAGAACGCCCATGATGTAGAGCTCACCCTTCGAAACATTCCCTTCCAGGCGATACTTTAATGGTCCCAAAGGCAACGCTCCAGCTTCCGGTAGCCCAAAAGAGGCAACATCCTCATCGCCTTCCCACCTGCCCGGCGGTATTTGACGGAGATGGATTTTCAATGGCATGGATAAATTTCTTTTAGCTTCATTGCCACGATGGGCGGAACGAATTTGGAAATGTTACCGCCGAGACGGGCCACTTCCTTTACCAATCGGGAGCTTACGTAGGTGTAATCTTCTTTCGGGGTCAAAAAAACAGTCTCCAACTTCGGGTACAGATGGCGGTTCATCAATGCCATCTGAAATTCAAATTCGAAATCCGAGACGGCCCGCAGACCTCGGATTACCACGTTAATTTGATTTTTTTTTGCAAAATCCGCCAAAAGTCCCTCCAAAATCAATACTCGGACCGGTGCATCCTTTCGCAGGGATTGTTGAACAAATTCCACCCGCTCTTTGGAGGAAAACAGTGGAATTTTGCTCTCATTTTCCGCAATAAGCACAATGATTTCGTTAAAAAGTTCGAGGGCGCGATCGATCACATCGATATGACCTTTTGTGACAGGGTCAAAACTGCCAGGATAAAGAGCGCATTTCATTCCCATTCAATGGTGGCGGGGGGTTTACTCGAAATGTCATAACAGACTCGATTGACTCCCTTGACTTCATTCATAATTCGCGAAGAAATTTTCGCAAGTAATTCATAGGGTAAACGGACCCAATCCGCCGTCATCCCATCCCGGCTTTCCACCATACGCAATGCAATCGTATTCTCATACGTCCGCTCATCGCCCATGACCCCAACGGAGCGCACAGGAAGCAACACTGCAAAAGATTGCCATACTTTGTAATACCATCCCGAGGACTTCATCTCTTGAATAACAATGGTATCCGCTTCTCGCAAAATTCGCAAACGTGCCCGTGTCACTTCCCCCAAAATGCGAACCGCAAGACCCGGCCCAGGAAAGGGTTGTCGGTAAATCAATTCCTTGGAGAGACCCAGTTTTAGGCCCACTTCCCGTACCTCATCTTTAAAAAGCTGCCGCAAGGGCTCAACTAATTCAAACTTCATCCAGGAAGGCAAACCGCCCACGTTGTGATGGCTTTTGATTAGAGAAGATGGATTTCCCGCAATGGAAACGCTTTCTATGACATCAGGGTACAAGGTGCCTTGAGCTAAAAAACGAAAGGGATGTTTGGAAGAAGACCGGCCTTGCAGTTCCTGGGCCGTGTTTTGAAATACGCGGACAAATTCGTTCCCGATAATCCTTCTCTTTCTTTCAGGCTCCGTCACCCCCTTAAGTTTTGAAATAAAATTCTTTGAGGCATCAACAGTTTTCAGTCGGATGTGGAAATTGTCAGCAAAGAGTTCCTTTACCGCACTGCGCTCGCCGGCACGCAAGAGTCCGTTGTCCACAAAGATACAAGTTAGCTGATCGCCGATCGCCTGGTGCAGTAGTGCGGCGGCCACCGTGGAATCCACCCCTCCGCTGAGCCCCAGGAGAACACGACCTTCCCGCACCTGATCCCGAATCGCTGCGCAGCTGCGCTCAATAAAGGATTCCACTGTCCAGTTCGGCACACACTTGCAGATCTTAAGAGCGAAGTTCTCAAGAAGGTTCTTACCCAGGGGTGTGTGCCCTACTTCGGGATGAAATTGCAGACCATAAATATTTTTTTCCGGACAGCCGATAACAGCATTGGTGGAATTCTCTGTTTGCCCAAAGGTTTGAAATGCTTCCGGAAGTACCGTGATCTTATCCTGATGGCTGTTCCAAACCTCGATTTCAGACGGTAAGCCATGGAATAGAGGGCGCGTTTGCGGCCCGGTCGGCGAGGATTTCAAGCGTAAGATCCCAGGACCATATTCCCGATGAACAGATCTTTCCACTTGGCCACCAAAATCTTTTGCAATCAGCTGAGTGCCATAGCAGATTCCCAAGATCGGAATTCCGAGTTCATAAATTTGCTGATCCAATTGAGGCGCCTTTGGCGAATAGACGCTGGCCGGCCCGCCGGAAAGAATAATGCCGGCCGGAGCTGCTTTTTTAATTTTGGCAGCGCTCGTGTTATAAGCATTTATTTCGGAATAGACGTGGAATTCTCTGATTCTTCGAGCAATGACCTGAGTATACTGAGAACCAAAATCAAGGATGAGAATTTTAGAGGTAAGATTTGACGACATTCAAAAGTGGGTAGTTGGCAGTTTTGTAGCGAGTAACCGCATTACGCATCCGACAGTCGCCGGCCTCCCTAGGTTCTAACATAGCTCGCAACTACGTTACTTAATTTTAGAAGCTCTGGGAGTAAAAAAAGTCATATAGCAAAACCCCTATAAAATGATCACAAATTTGGATGGTATTTTTTCTTCGGGCGCAGCGCAAAAGCAAGGCCATCTCCATAATCTGGAATCGCTTTTGCAACAATGGCTGAGGGACAAAGGCCCACAAAGTTGCTCTCATTTATATAGGGGTTTCGCCATATCAGCTGGCGGAGGCCAAGATTCTCTTTTTTGTGTAACTTACTTGGGACGCGTTACCGCTTCTAAAAGCTGCCTTTTATCCACAAGATTCTCTTTTTTCCCATAATTTACTTATTAAAAACTATTAAACTACAAATTTTTAGTCGAAAAGTGACCACAAAAATCATCACGCCCGATTTTCTCCTCCAAGCCTATCGCCGCGGTTTTTTTCCCATGGCGGTCAAACCGGGTCATATCGAATGGTTTTCGCCTTCAAGCCGAGGCATTCTTTTCCCCAACGAATTTCATATTCCCCATGGGCTGCGTCGCTGCTTAAAAGCACAGAAATGGCGCGCCACCGTCGATACAGCTTTTCCTGAAGTGATTTTAGCCTGTTCAAAACGAGAGGAGACGTGGATCGATGATATTATCTTCCACACCTACTGCCACCTCTTTTCTTCGGGCCACGCACATTCTTTGGAGATCTGGCTCGACAGCGAGTTGGCAGGAGGGCTCTATGGGGTAGCCGTCGGTGGAGTATTCTTTGGAGAGTCTATGTTTCATAAACGCTCCAACGGCTCCAAAGTTGCCCTTAAAGTACTTGTAGACCTATTAAAAGCGGGAGGCTTTCTCTTATTGGATACTCAGTGGACTACTCCGCATTTGGAACAATTTGGAATTCGCGCAGTTCCGCGGGCCGTATATCTTTCCCTTTTAAAAAACGCCCTCAATGTCTCCGCACAATTTCCTCAAAAAGGGGAAATTCCTGTGTAATCGTCAATTTCATGAATGATACAGGCTCCAACGATTCCGGAAATCCACAGAAGGATCTGGACTGGGCCCAGTTTGAAGCAATCACCTGTGGCCTCTCGCCGGATTTTATTGAGGTCTACGAGGAATTCGAAAAAGAACTCCCCCAGCTCTTCAATGACCTGCAAGCGGCGGTTGCCTCCTCGTCTTACTGCAAAGTAGCAAATCTAGCACATCAGATCAAAGGAAGCGCCGCAAATTTCGGGTTCCTCAGGACAAGTCAGGAAATGAATACTTTGGAATACGAAACTCAAAACGAATCACTTCAACGGGGCGAGGAGCACCTTGCCGCCGCTCGGGAAGCCTTCCAACGAGCCCAATGTGAGGCACGCACGCGCATGGCCCATTACCGCCGCGAGTCCATTTGACCATCCGCAAACAACCGGTTTTTGCTTTACACCAGGGAGATTGAATTTAAGTATTCCGTTAATAGACAAATACTTATCTAATGTCGCCCTTAGTTTGTGAAACACCGGAAACAGATTGGAAAGCCAGCTTTTCCCGTGAGTTCCAACAGGCAAGCCTCCAGCATCTGGAGGAGGGTTTTATTCTGTTTTTCCCTAACCTCAGCTTTCACTTAACGGGGGATGAAACTGAATTTTTGAGCCCGCACATCGTGAGAAAATCGAAAAATGTTTCCTACAGCGTCTCAAATAGAGAAATCAAGGGCACTGTGCTGACAAAACAAGCCGCCTTTCGAATCGGAAATTTAATGCACCGTTTCGCAGAAAGCACTCGCGGCTTGCTTTACAACCTTTTACCAAGATACCGAGGCAGCCTCAAACAAGGGCGAACCAGTTTTCGACCGGTGGAAATTGCAGGCCGCCTCACTTCTTGGCGCAAAGATGACACTCGCTTACATGTCGACTGTTTTCCTTCAACTCCGCTGCGAGGAAGGCGTATCCTCCGCGCCTTCAGCAACGTAAACCCGGCGGGATGTCCGCGGCACTGGCGCGTCGGAGAACCATTTCCCGACCTGGCCGAACGATTTTTCCCTAAATTAAAAACCTCTTTCCCGGGAATGCATACTTTGCTGCATCTGCTTTGTCTTACCAGAGCCAAACGGAGTGAATACGACCATTATATGCTTCAACTGCATGACTACATGAAGCAAGATTTGGATTATCAAAAAAATGCCCGGCAAGATGCCTTGGAATTCCCGGCAGGCGGCACCTGGCTGCTCTATACGGATCAGGTTTCGCATGCCGCCACAGCCGGCCAGTTTCAATTGGAACAAACGTTCTATTTGCCAGTCTCCGCCATGGAACGACCCGCAACCTCACCGCTCAGAATCTTGGAAAAAATGGCGGGACGCTGCTTAGCCTAAGACGCCTCTGATTTGCTCGATAAGCTTCTCGGATTTTTCCGTATCCGTGGAGAAAAAGCGAAGCCCTTTGTTGAAATGTAGTGAATCCCGTATAAGATGATAACGGATTTGACCGGAATTTTTTCTTAACAACGGTTTGCCGAAAATTTCACATTGGTTTACTTTGGACCCTTTTGATAAAGCTCTCCATTTAACTCGCGAGGCATTTCTCTCGATACAAGAGGGCCTGGGAAAGAAACCTGACGCCTCTCTTC
This sequence comes from Verrucomicrobiota bacterium, assembly GCA_003176035.1. Lineage (GTDB taxonomy): Bacteria > Verrucomicrobiota > Verrucomicrobiia > Chthoniobacterales > Xiphinematobacteraceae > Xiphinematobacter. The sequence goes on along the minus strand of PSRL01000129.1, from coordinate 757 downwards.
AGGCACTGGAAAAGTTAAAATCCATGACACGCCGCCGAATTTCCTCATTAGCCCGCCAACAACAACAGCTGTTAAGCGTCTCCGACCAGCCCCCCGCCCCGCATTTAAAATTACCTGACTCGCCATTGGAGCAATGGACAATGGATTCGTTGCGCAAGGCAGCCCTCGTCTGTGTGAAATGCTCTCACTTGGCGGCATCACGTACCCAAGTAGTCTTTGGAGTGGGAAATCCCAAAGCGGAACTCATGTTTGTGGGAGAGGCTCCGGGAGCTGATGAAGATGCTCAAGGAGAGCCGTTTGTAGGACGGGCGGGCCAGCTTCTCACTCGCATCATTGAAACCATGGGCTTTACCCGTGATTCCGTCTACATTGGCAATGTCCTCAAATGTCGACCCGACATGCCTCCGGGTTCCAGCGGCAATCGAAAACCTCGGTCAGAGGAAATGGCTACTTGCCTTCCCTGGCTGCGAGAACAGATCCGTCTCATTCGTCCCCGAGTTCTCGTCGCTCTGGGCGCAACCGCAGCGGAAGGCCTCCTCGGAGAAACACGCCCTATGCGAGAACTACGAGGCACGTGGTTGGAATACGAAAAAACTCCCACCCTCGTCACCTACCATCCCGCCTATCTTCTCAGAAATCAGTCTCTTCAAGAAAAACGCAAAGTATGGGAAGATATGCTGCTCGTATTAGAAAAATTAGGCCGCCCGATTTCCAAAAAACAGCGCCGGTACTTCCTCCCCACATAGGATGTCGCCAA
>PSRL01000099.1 GCA_003176035.1 Verrucomicrobiota bacterium | reverse complement strand
TCTGCCAAGGTTAATCATAGGTTCCACTGCCAGGGTCATGCCTGCTTTAAGCTTTGGCCCGGTCCCTCGCCGCCCGTAGTTGGGGATTTGTGGCTCCTCATGCAAATTTCGCCCGACCCCATGCCCGACAAATTCGCGCACTACGCTGTATCCCGCGGCAATGGTGCGCTCTTCAATATGAGCGCAAAGATCTCCTAATCTTTTTCCCGCTTGAGCGAGTGGAATTGCGCTCAGGAGGATATCCTGAGTGGTCGTAATCAGCTGTTCTACTTCCGGAGCAATCATTCCGGCAGGGACAGTCGCGGCGGTATCGCCAATCCAGCCATCGCAAATGATACCGACGTCGAGTTTGACGATGTCTCCATATTTGATACGCCGCTTGCCTCCAATGCCGTGCACAACTTCTTCATTCAAGCTAATACAAATTCGACCTGGAAAATCACGGTAACCCAAAAATGCGCTGCGCACACCGGCTGCCTTCATCAGCTCTCCGGCCGCTTCGTCGATTTCCCGGGTAGTCAAGCCGGGAGCTATAAGCGCTGAAAGTTCTTGCAAGATATTCCCTGCGATCGCCCCCGCGACACGCATTTTTTGGATTTCCTGGTCGTTTTTAATAGGAATCATTTCCCGAAAAGCCCACCTATTTAGAGGAAGATAGCTGGCGGTAATTAATGATGATAGGCAACCAAAATAGTGGTTCCGGCTATCACCAAGATAGCGGCCGCAACATAAAACCATATCAAGGAAGATTCCGCCACGAGGGCGCCACTTCCCGTCCCACCCTGATAATCCCGAGCACCTCGCAACCGCCCTTTTCTTAAAAATCCGTCATAATGCCTCTGCAGAAGATGGGTTTCCACTTGTCGCATGGTATCCAAAACCACCCCCACAATGATCAACAATCCTGTACCGCCAAAAAACTGAGCGGCGGTATAAGGGAGATTCAATCCCTGATAGAGTGCCTGCGGAAGAACCGCTATGATTGTCAGAAACAAAGCACCGGCAAAGGTCAGTCGCGTCATAGTAAAGTCCAAGAAGTCTGCCGTAGGTTTTCCTGGCCGCACACCCGGAATGAATCCGCCATATTTCTTTAGGTCATCCGCAATTTGAGCGGGTTGAAATTGAGTGGCCACCCAAAAATAGCTAAAAAAGAAGATCATCACGCCATATAGTGTGTAATGCAGCCACCCCGTGGTCAGCATATCCGCCAAATCGGACGCCATTTTATGTTGGGGAAAGGCCATCTTCAGAATGGTGGATGGGAAAATGAGGATGGCTTGGGCAAAGATGATGGGCATTACGCCAGCGTAATTCACTTTCAGGGGCATGTATTGTGTTTGGCCGCCGTAAACTTTACGGCCAACCACGCGCTTGGCGTATTGGATACTGATCTTCCTCTGTGCTTGGGTAACGGCAATGACCATTGCTATCACCAGCACAAGAAAAGCACACATCAACACGAGGATGATGGGATTTACTGTGGATGCCGCACCTGATCCGCTAGGCACAAAAGTTCTCCACGCCTGGAGAAGGCCGGCGGGAAGTTGGGCTAAAATACCGACTGTAATAATGAGAGAGGTTCCATTCCCCACGCCCCGCTCAGTAATTTGATCGCCCAGCCACATTAGGAATAGAGTGCCGGCTGTCATGGTAATAATAGTCAACAAGCGAAACCCAAGTCCCGGATGCGGAACGAGGGACATATCCAGGCGTTGCATCGTCTCTACAATGCCATGAAGAAATGGGCTAGAGCGGGGATTTTCAAATGAAAGGGCTAGAAAATATCCCTGGATGATACACAGCAATATAGTGGCATACCGGGTATAAAGCATGATTTTCTGACGCCCGCCATCTTCACGTGCCAATTTCCCAAGCCGCGGAATGACGGCGGTCAAAAGCTGAAACATGATCGAGGCGCTGATGTAGGGCATGATGCCCAAAGAAAAAATCGCACAGTTCCCAAGAGCTCCACCGGTAAAGAGATTAAAGAGTGCAGCCACTCCTCCACTGGATTGAGAATTAGCCGCGCTCAAAAACCACTGACGGAGCACCTCCGCATTAATACCCGGAGTTGCGATAACCGCGCCAATGCGCATAATTATCACCATCGCCAAGGTAAATAAAATCCTTTGACGAAGTTCAGGGATTTTAAAGATGTTTGTAAAAGCGGAGATCATACAAAATTAAGGATACACGGGAGAGTATGATGCGCCGAATTTAGAACATAGCCTAGCAGAATTCGATTAATTTGCGGAACTCTTGCGAAGGGAAAGCGAGCCACCGGATTTTTCAATCTTTTCTTTGGCAGCATTACTAGCACGATCGACCTCGATAGTAAATCGCTTGGTAAGTTCTCCTCGTCCCAAAATCTTAATGACATCAAGATGACCACGGATCAGCCCCTGTTCTCGCAAGAGAGTTTCATTAATGATAGCGCCCTCTTCGAAACGCTCTTCCAAGTCATCCAAGTTAACAATGCCTACGGTCTCTTTAAATTTAATGTTACTAAATCCTCTTTTAGGCAAACGTCGGATGAGCGGCATTTGTCCACCTTCAAAACCGGGGCGGATGCTTCCTCCTGAGCGCGCTTTTTGGCCCTTATGACCTTTACCCGCGGTCTTACCTCGACCGCTACTTTCGCCGGCGCCCAGACGCTTTTTACGATGGGTGGCACCGGGACGTGGTTTTAAGGTGTGGAGTCTCATAGAGTTATTGTAACGTTACGGTTGGTGCGGAAAGAGTTTCTTTATTTTGATAGTTCTTCCCGCGGATCTTATAAATTTGTTCGCGTTTGCGAAGAAGGCTCAGTGCGCTGAGAGTCGCTTTCACTACATTAGCAGGATTGCTGGAACCAAGTGATTTGGCCAAAATATCTCGGATTCCCACAGCTTCGATAACGGCTCGCACTCCGCCTCCAGCAATGATTCCTGTACCGGGAGAAGCCGGCCTGAGGAGGACGCGGCCGCCATCAAATTCACCGATGGCTTCATGTGGAATTGTATTTTCTGTAATCGAAATGGTCAGCAACCGTTTGTGCGCCGCATCCGTAGCTTTTCGGATTGCCTCGCTGACTTCGTTTGCCTTGCCAAATCCCACACCAACGCGCCCCTTGCGATTTCCGGAAACGATCAATGCGCTAAAGCTAAATCGTCGTCCTCCTTTGACCACTTTTGCACAGCGATTGATAAATACAACCTTATCAGTTAAGTCGCTCTTTGGTTCTACGGTCTGTTGTGCAGGTCCGCGCGCGTTGCGGCGATTGCCTTTTTCCTTATCTCTTTCTTTAGGAGGTGCCATGAAGTGGTCTTTGAATAAAATAAATGTTCTTAGAATTGAAGGCCGGCCTCTCGTGCGGCGTCAGCAAGCGCTTTTACTTTGCCGTGGTATTTAAATCCTCCACGATCAAATACAATATTTTTTATATTTTTTTCCAAACCTCGCTCTGCGATTAATTTGCCCACTTTTTCAGCACCGGAGATGTTTGCTCTGAGGTTTTTTAAATCTTTTTCCGTTGTGTTGACGGAAGCAATGGTTTTCCCCTCTCCGTCATCAATGATTTGAGCCGTAATATGCCATCCGGAAAAATGGATGCTCAAACGTGGGCGTTCGGCGGTGCCCGAAACCTTTTTCCGAATGCGATTGTGGCGTAGAAAGCGCTTTTGAATATTGGCCATATTTGAGAAAAATTTTAAATAAGGATTGCTACTACAAGCTTCAAACCAAAATCCGGAAACTGCCGGAATGTCTGTGTCAGCTTCGCAAAATCTTTTATTGTACCGTCTTACCTTCCTTGCGACGAATTTGTTGATTTTTAAATCGAATTCCTTTTCCCTTATAGGGTTCCGGCGGGTAATAGCGCTGAATATCGGCCGCACATTGACCCACACGATGGTTGTCAATACCTTCTATTGTCAACTTAGTAGCATCTGTAACAGTAATTTTAACTCCTTCCGGAATCTCAAACAGGATAGGATGCGAAAAACCCAAGTTCAGGTTGAGAATTTTTCCTTGGAGAGCGGCTTTAAAGCCCACTCCATGAATTTCCATTTCCCGTTTAAAACCATCCGAAACTCCGGTAACCATATTGGAGAGGAGCGCCCGAGCCAATCCATGCATTGCTCTTGAACGTCGCGAGTCATCCACCCGTTCCACAATGAGTTCATCGGTTTCAAGGCGCGCTTGAATGGTTGACGGGAGAATCCATTGAAGTGTGCCTTTTGGCCCTTCAACAATCACATTCCTGTCCGGTGAAAGCACAATTTTTACTTTCTGCGGTAGCTTGATGGGCTTCTTACCAAGTCGTGACATATTTATTACTGCTCCGTTCTTATTATTTCTCTCTGCTGCGTCCTTAGGATGTTTCCGTAATTCTCTTGTTACCAGACGTAGGCCAATATCTCTCCACCGACATTTCGACGGCGAGCTTCCTGTCCGGTCAAAATTCCCTGTGGCGTGGAAAGCAAGGCAACTCCCATACCGCCCAACACGATAGGTATGCACTTTGAACCCACGTACTTGCGTAGCCCGGGCCGACTAATTCTTCGCAACCCTGCAATGGCGGAACTTCTATTGACATATTTAGCGCGAACCTTCAAGACCGGATGTGCTTTGCTCGTGTCCAAGGCAACGTCTCCGATATACCCTTCGCGTTTTAAGATGTGTAGGATGTCGCTCTTAATTTTGGAATATGGAACGGTAAATTCGTTTTTGCGCCCATGTGAAGCATTGCGAAGCCGCGCAAGCAAATCGGCGATAGGATCAGATGAAACACTCATGGTGGAATTGCAATTAGGTCGATGCTGGTTCAGCGGTCGGAGTTATCTTCTTGGCTCGATCTGCAAAAGGCATACCGAGTTCGCTCAGAAGCGATTTTGCTTCTTCGTCAGTGAGAGCGGAGGTTACGATTGTGACATCAAATCCGATGTTACGTTTGATTTTATCAAGTTCGATTTCTGGAAAAATGGATTGGTCGGTAATGCCGATGGTATAATTCCCTTTCCCGTCGAACGCTTTGACGGAAACTCCTCTGAAGTCCCGAATCCTTGGCAAAGCTGTTTGGATAAAACGTTCGAGAAACTCGTACATAATCCGACCTCGGAGTGTCACTTTAGCGCCAATTTCCTGATGTTGACGCAATTTGAAATTGGAAATACTTTTTTTAGAGGTAGTTACCGCCGGACGTTGGCCTGTGATGAGAGCAAGATCTCCCTTGGCTATTTCCAAAGCTTCCTTCACGTCTGGAGCTGAGGCCACACAGGTATTGATCACCACTTTTTCAATTTTTGGGACTTGGTGAACATTGCGATACCCATGCTTATTTTGCAGCATAGGGATCACTCGTCCTTTGTAATCTTTTTGAAGTTCGGCTTGCATATTCAGTCAACAATCTCCGGTAATGAGACCGGATCGACCCGCATTTAAGATGCGGACTTACCTCGTTTTTCAATTTTTCCTTTTTCGACAAGCTGGAGGTTTGAAATGTGAATCGGACCTTCCCTTTCTATAATCGCTCCATTTGGTCGGTCTTGGGTCTTCCGCTGATGTTTTTTTATCAGACGTACTCCTTCGACGATGGCTTGGGATTTGTCCCTCAGAAGCTGTAGGACGACACCCTGGGCACCTCGATGGTTTCCGGAATTGACTTTTACCGTATCTCCACGGTGGATGTGAAATCGTTTTCTCATAATACCTCCGGGGCTAGGGAAATAATCTTCATAAATTTATCCCTCAATTCGCGCGCCACGGGTCCGAAGATGCGCGTTCCGCGAGGGTTGTGATCTTTATCGATAATAACGATGGCATTGGTGTCAAATTGTAGGTAGGAGCCATCTTCTCGCTTGATGCGATGTTTTGTGCGAACAACCACTGCCAAAACGACTTCCCCTTTTTTAACGGCACCGCCGGTGTTAGCCTCTTTGATATTTACTTTGATCACGTCACCTATGTGAGCTATGAGCGTCTGTTTGCCGATAACGCCTATCATGCTCGCCTTGCGGGCTCCCGTATTATCGGCAACCTCCAGTATGCTTCTCACCTGAATCATTTTATCTCTCCTCTGAGCGCTTAGTGTTTGAGAACTGCCACCAACCGCCAGCGTTTTAATTTGCTGAGGGGGCGCGTTTCCATGATGCTCACCCGATCACCTAGTTTGGCCTCGTTTTTTTCATCGTGCACGTATAACCTTTTCACCTGCTTGACAATTTTGCCGAAAGCAGGATGGGGAACTCTCGTCACGATTTTCACGACGAGTGTCTTATGCATTTTATCAGAGACGACTTTACCGACGCGAATTTTTCGCAATGGGCGCTTTGCCGGAAGCGTCTTGGCCGTTGTTTGAACAGTGTTATCGGTTATTTCGGTCATGTTGATACGGTTTGGTTAGCGGCCCTGAGTTTTTCGCTGATAACGGTTTGAATACGGGCAATGTTACGACGTAACGTCCGGAGCATGCTTGGCTTTTCAAGCTGCCCGCTCCGCTGTTGGAGGCGAAGTTTAAAGATTTCTTCGCGCATCTCGCGTTTTCGTACCCGCAATTCATCCACGGTCCATTCACGAAATTCTTTGCTTTTCATTCTATCAAATGGTCTCTCTATGAGCCTGCTGCTGCGTGATGGCGAACAATAAATCGCGTCCGCACAGGAAGTTTATTGGCAGCTAATCGCAAGGATTCCCTTGCGACAGATTCCGGCACACCGTCAAGTTCGAAGAGAATATTGCCAGGCCGAACAGTTGCCACCCAATGTTCCGGCTGACCTTTTCCCTTACCCATACGGGTTTCAGGAGGCCGAGCCGTCACCGATTTGTCCGGAAAAATACGAATCCAAAGCTTCCCTTTACGTTTCATATTGCGTGTTAAAGCAACACGGGCAGCTTCGATTTGGATATTGGTAATCCAGGCTCGTTCCAGAGTTTGTAATCCGAATTCACCGAAATCGATTTTCAGGTTACGCGACGCCTTACCAGCACGACTTCCTCGCTGAGTCTTGCGGTATTTTACGCGTTTTGGCATCAATGGCATAAAAATTCTCCCTTATTACTATGTGGTTGCTGCTAATTCTTGTTTGCGAGATGAAGGGCCCTCGGCTTCTGCTCCGGATTTCTCCTCCGCTTTACAAATCCAAACTTTGACACCGATTTTACCGGCTGTCGTATTGGCCTCACAAAATCCGTAATCAATAGGTGTCCGCAATGTGTGCAACGGGATGGTTCCCAATCGCAACCACTCCGTCCTGGCAATTTCAGCCCCCCCCAGGCGACCGGAACACCGAATTTTAATTCCGCGAGCACCGCTGTCCATCGCCATTTGCGCGGCTTTTTTCATCGCACGTCTAAACGAAATTCTCCGTTCCAGTTGCGCACAAATATTTTCCGCAACGAGCTGAGCGTCCAGATCCGGACATTTGATTTCCACAATGTCCACCTTGACTTGCTTCCCGCCCGCCAAATTCGAAATTTCTTGGGTCATCTTTTCGATTTCGGCGCCTTTTCGACCAATCACCACACCGGGGCGCGCGGTATGAATTGTAACACGCAGGCTATTCCATGCGCGTTCGACTAGGATGCGTGCAACCGCCGCAGCTTTGAGTTTTTTCTTTAAATAACGACGGATTCTTTCGTCCGCCAATAAGAACTCCGCGTATTCTTTT
>PSRL01000090.1 GCA_003176035.1 Verrucomicrobiota bacterium | reverse complement strand
GCAGCCCTTCTCAACAAGATGTCAATAACATTGAGCATCAAAAAGCTCTCTATATGAGCATTCTATTTTTTCCACTCTCCTTTCCAATTTCCTACCCTCTAAATCGGCGACGCCAGCAATTCCTAACCGGCTATTTGTTAATAAAATTTCTTTTGCTGATGCTGCTTCCTCGATGTCGATCTCTTTTTCTTCCACATTGTGATGCTTCATCACCCATTCGCGAACTGTTCCATTCCGACAGCCGGGTTGTAATCGAGGAGTGACCAAGCGTCCTGCATGGGATATTAAAAAGACGTTGGCCATAATGGCTCCTAACAACAGACCGGTATCTTCATACAAAAGCGCTTCATGAGCCCCCCGCCGACGGGCTTCGGCTAATAAGCGGCAACGTGTGAGGTAGTTTCCCGTTTTCCAACCGTCTTGTTCATGCAATCGAGTTTTGATCATGACTAAAGAAAGCTCTGGCATAGGCGCTGAGCTTCCTGGAATTGCTATTTCTTCTCCCCGGACGATCAACCTCCCCTCCGAAATAGGATCCGCCGGCCCGCCGTCACCGGCGGTCCAATGTATCCGAAGTAAGCCTTCATTAAAGGGCGGAGATTTCTGAAATTCCATCAAGTCATTGAGAGCTCGTTGGCCTATGGGAAAATTCAGCAATGCTGCAGCTGCCTCCAGCCGGAGCAAGTGTGGTGTCATTAATATGGCTTTTCTTTTTACAATAGCCACCGTTTCAAAAACACTCATGCCGTAACGAAACCCACGGTCTTCAATTGGAATAAATGCCGTTGGTTCAAAATGTCCATCTTCCCACACCCATGAGTGAGAAGGCACCTTAACATTCAAATCAACTGATTCATTAGCCATTGCCGGTGTTTCGTTCAAGTTGCTTGCGTAATGCTAATGGAGTAATGCCTACAAGCTTTGCAGCTTGGATTTGATCCTCCGCAGTATATTTTATGGCGCGTTTAACCAATTCTTTTTGTAGCCAAGGCAATAATGGAACTTCGGAACCTTTTATGGCTAATGCAAAAAGAGTTTCTACTGCTCGTTGGATCGCGTTCTCATCTACCTCTACGTCTTCCTTGACCAGACCTAAGGGAATGTCTTTGGGTAATAGAACATTCGCGGTAGCTAACAGTGAGGCACGTTGAATGGTATTCTGCAATTCCCGTACGTTTCCGGGCCACGAATAAGCTTCCAGCACCTTCACCGCCTCTTCGGAGAGCTTCAGTAAGGGGCGATGCTTCTGTTGCGCAATCTTTTGGAGAAAATACTCGGCAAGAAGTCTAATGTCCTCAGTCCGCGCCCGCAGAGGAGGCAGTTGGATACAAATAACATTTAATCGATAGAAAAGGTCTTCCCGAAAAGTTTTCCGGAGGATTGCTTCCTTTAAGTTTTGATTTGTTGCAGCCAATATTCGGACATCCGCTTTGAGTACCTGATTACTTCCAACGCGCGAGAATTCCTTTTCTTGCAGAACTCTTAGGAGCTTGCCTTGCACGGCTAATGGCATTTCCCCGATCCCATCCAAAAAAAGAGTTCCGCCTTCACACTGTTCGAAGCGTCCGATTCGTTGACTTGTAGCACCGGTGAAGGCTCCGCGTTCGTGGCCAAAGAGCTCACTCTCCAAAAGATTTTCAGGAACGGCGGCGCAGTTGATGGCCAGGAAGCTTCGATGGTTGCGGTAACTATAATGGTGGAGTGCTCTGGCAACCAACTCCTTGCCTGAGCCGCTTTCTCCGGTGATCATCACAGGAACATCACTGGCAGCCACTTTGCCAATCATTTTAAAGACCTGCTGCAGAGCGTCTGATTTGCCCACCATGTTGTCTTGGTATTGCTCCAGCGTCAATTGGGGGGGAAATGCGCTAGCCGCCCGCAGCTCGGCTGTTGCTTTGAGAGCGGCATCCACTACTATCTTAAAATTGAAAGGCAGTTGCTCTTTGCGGACAAAATCAAATGCGCCCAATTTCATAGCTTCGATAACGTTTTGATTGGCTGCAAAAGCGCTAGTGAGGATGACCGTTGCATCGGGAGTCAATTTCCGCAAACGAATCAGGAGTTCCAGGCCGGAAAATGGCTGTAAATGAACTTCGGAAAAAATGAGATCCGGTTTCCGAAGGCAGAATGTCTTGTAAGCGGATTCGGAGTCGGTTTCCAGCAGCACTTGGGTCTCCGGGGTCTCGAGCTGGTGTTTGCTCCAAGCTAAAAAATCCGTGTCAGGGTCTACCACCAAGAGAATCTGGCGGTCACTCGTATCTCTCAAATTAGATGCCTCCATAGCGACGGTGCCGAGTATTGTAATCTTGAAGAGCTCTCTGCAAATCAGCTGCGCGAAAGTCCGGCCACAATTTTTGGGTGACATAGATTTCGGTGTAACTCAATTGCCAGAGGAGAAAATTGGAAAGTCGCATTTCTCCGGAGGTGCGGATCAAGAGATCAGGATCCGGGACCCCCTTGGTGTAAAGGTGATCTGCAACCGTTTGATCGTTGATTTGGTCCGGTTGAATTTTGCCATCTATCGCTTGTTCCGCGATGTTCTTAATTGCATCCACGATTTCCGTTCGGCTTCCGTAGCTGAGAGCCAAAATTAAAGTGAGCCCTCGATTTTCAGCGGTTTTTCGCAGGGCTTCACTGAGAAGCTTATGGCAGGGCTCAGGCAAATCCTGCAGTCGTCCGATAGCACGCAAGCAAATACCTTTTTGTGCGATTTCATCCGTTCTCTCTCGAAGAAATCTTTCCAGCAAACCCATCAAGCCCTTTACTTCCGTCCTCGGCCGTTTCCAGTTTTCTAATGAAAAGGCATACAGCGTCAAATACTGAACGCCGGCCTGTTGACAAGCTTCCACGCATTCCCGAATTGAGTTGGCTCCTTCGTGGTGGCCCATAAGTCGAGGAAGTCCACGCTGCTGCGCCCATCTTCCATTACCATCCATAATGATTGCTACATGGGTGGGAATTCTCACTCTCGATTGTTTTAGAAAATTCAAATTTAGCCTGGTTGCTCTAAGTGCATATGGTTTGCGCCCTACTGGCACCCACGCTAATAATTTTTAATTTTGCTCCGGTCAATTTCGCAATGAGCTCCAAGTATTTTCGTGCTTTCAAAGGCAATTCCTCATAAGTTCGAGCCTCGGTGGTTGAGCAATTCCACCCCGGAATTTCTCTATAGATCGGCTCACATTTGTCCACATCGGAGGCTATAATGGGAGGTGTATGGATCACACGTCCCTCCAAACGATATCCGATGCAGACACGAATTTTTTTCACGTGATCCAAACCATCTAAATTCGTAATCGCCAACTTGTCGATTCCATTGATCATGCTGGCATAACGGGTCGCCACCGCATCAAACCATCCGCACCTCCGTGCACGACCTGTCGTCGCGCCAAATTCACGCCCCATCTCATGTAGGAGGTTTCCCAGGTCTTCATTTTCCGTCGGAAAGGGTCCCTCACCCACCCGGGTGGTATAGGCTTTCATCACGCCGATCACCGAATCCATGCGATGCGGAGGAACGCCGCTGCCGGTGCAGGCTCCGCCCGCGGTTGTATTAGAGCTCGTCACAAAGGGGTAGGTGCCGTGATCCAAGTCCAGATACGTCCCTTGGGCACCTTCAAAAAGGAGATTCTTTCCTTTGGACATTGCTTGGTGGATGTAAGCCACTGTATTACAGACAAAAGGTCGCAACACTTCTGCGGCAACCTGATAATCTTCCAAAATCTGCTTATAGCTGACGGGCTTTGCATTGAGACTCCGCAAAACGATGTTGTTTTCCCGCACTCGCTTCGCTAATTTTTCCGGGAAAGTTGTGGATTGCATGAGATCACAAAGGCGAAGCCCCGTTCGGGCAGCCTTGTCTCCATATGCCGGACCAATGCCACGTTTTGTTGTGCCAATTTTATTGCTCCCTTTAAGAGCCTCCCGTTGCGCGTCCAGGGCTTGGTGATAAGGGAATACCAAATGAGCAGCTTCGCTAATGAGCAGATTTCGTTGTATTTTGATTCCGCAGGCTCGAAGCCCCTCAATTTCACCCACCAATGCGATCGGATCGATCACCACTCCATTTCCAATGACGCACGTCTTCCCACGACGTAAGATCCCGGAAGGAATCAGGTGAAGGACATACTTCTTCTCTCCAATGACGATGGTATGCCCCGCGTTATTTCCTCCCTGGCTCCGCACGACAATGTCCGCGTCGTCCGTAAGAAAATCGATGATTTTGCCTTTTCCTTCATCTCCCCACTGCGCTCCGACAAGGATGGTATTAGCCATTCTAAATTATATGCGTTCAAAAAGAGTCCGAACCTCCCGATTCCCGAGTGGTTCGGTATCCGGAATATTCAAAAGCAATACCCTCGCCCGGGGCGAGAAGAATTTCGCTGATTCCGCGAGACTCTCACCTTAGCGTGAGGGTAAATCCGAATCGCAAAAAGGGCTGATACACATATTTCTTTTTTTATCAAATGGTTATCACGAGCATCCTCTCTTCCCTCCAGGGACAGCCCGCGGTTGCATCGAGATGCCTTATCGGATAAACTCTTGTAAATATGAGAGCGCAACCTGGTGAAATCCTCTATCTGGATAACAACGCCACCACCCAAGTGGACCCCCAAGTTCTTGCAGAGATGATGCCCTGGCTGACGGAACAGTATGGGAATCCCAGCAGCGGTTACCGCTTAGGTCGGCTTGCGGCGGAGGCAGTGGAGCGGGCGCGCACACGGGTAGCTTCGCTCCTCAAATGTCAGCCCGAAGAGATTATTTTTACCAGCTGAGGCACTGAGTCTATTCACTCGGCCATTTTATCGGCCTGCATGATAGACCCGGACAAACGTCATATCATCACTTCCGCCGTCGAGCACAGTGCCACGATAAAGCTTTGCGAGAATCTCGCCCGGCGAGGTATGGAGATTACCTGGCTTCCGGTGAATCAGCTTGGGCAGATGAACTTACAGCATTTGGAGGAAGCGATCCGAGCGGACACTGCCGTGGTTTCTCTTCTTTGGGCTAACAACGAAACCGGTGTCCTTTTCCCGGTTCAAGAGATTGCGCGCATCTGTAATGAAAAGAATGTCTTATTTC
>PSRL01000104.1 GCA_003176035.1 Verrucomicrobiota bacterium | reverse complement strand
TCTTTGTAGGCATGGGCGGAACCTTGTCGGGCGCGTCCCTTTCCTTCGAAACAAATTTGGGTGGCATCTTACCCCAGCTCTTTGCTGCAAACGTTGTCTTGGTTGTTTTTAACCTCATCCCTGCCTTTCCCATGGATGGAGGGCGCGTTCTTCGAGCAGCCTTGGCCCTCTGTACGAATCGAACTCGTGCGACTGTCATTGCTGCGCGGATCGGACAAGCCATTGCGCTCTTATTCATCGCCGCAGGAGTTGCCACCTGGGTCTGGCCAACCAAAATTTTCGGTGAAAAAAACATCATTTTGCCTTTCATCGGCCTTTTCATCTTCCTGGTAGCTCAACAAGAGATGGCATACGCCGTTTTTAAGCAGACTGCTGAAACGATCCGCGTGGGACATATCATGGCTCCCCGCTTCCTTGCCTTGCCATTTGATCTTTCAGTAGGAGCCGCGGTGGGGGAAATTTCGAGAGAACCTCTTGCCGAGTATCCTCTGGTAGACAAGCAGTTCAGATTTCGGGGGATGGTGAGTCGGCGGGAGATTCTGAAGATGTCCGAAGCTTTTCCCGACCGTCCACTACTGGAACTTGCGCTTCAATCGCCTGTTATTTCATCGGAACACACTTGTTCGGAAGCTGTTGAAACCATGCGGCGGTACGGGGTGTCAGTCCTTCCTGTGGCAAACCCGGACGGTCAGGTAGTGGGGCTTGTTGGCATTGCTCAACTTGTGAATGAAGCCTCGTATCTCGCCTCTCAGAGTAAAAAACCGCAATAATGACTTGCTATTCTTCTTCTAATGATTAGACATGGCCTGCTGCCTCCCGGGCGATAAGCAGGAAGTTTTCAGAGAATTGAGGACTGCTTTGCTTTATTGTAAGGGAAATGGCATATTATTGGTTATTCTGCCATCAATCCGGAGACACTTAGCACAAAATAAAACGGGATGTTATTTGCCCCTCAAGCGTATGGTTCAGTGAGCCTTGCCGTATTGCCGTTAAAGGCTGAATCGGCGAATCGTTTTTTCTCAATCACTTCTCTCAGCTTTTCGGAGTGGCTGACCAACTCGGTCTTAGTGTCGGTCTTGGTAATGGGATTGGTGCTTTTGTTTGCACGGCAATCGACAGTCCGCTTACGGATGGTGCCGGGTGGGATGCAAAATCTCTTTGAATCGCTTGTTGAAATCACTTATGAAGCCATTGAGGGAATCGTTGGTTCTCATATAGCGAAGAAATCATTTGGTTTTCTTGCTTCGTTGTTTCTCTTTATACTTTTTTCCAATTGGTTTGGATTATTACCAGGCGTGGGAACTATTGGTTGGGGTCCAAGAATTGCTCCCCTGACAGTAAGCGAGGTGGAGGTGCCCCTGTTGCGGCCAACTACGGCTGATTTGAACATGACGCTTGGGCTCGCAATTATTTCGATGCTTTTTTGGTTTTTCTGGACCGTTAGAGAGGTGGGGCTTTCCGGTCTTCTCAAGGATCTTTTTGGAGTCAAGGGGGGCGTTCAGGGCTTCATTCTCGTCTTACTGGTTCCTCTATTTTTGTTTGTGGGCGTTTTGGAAGTGATCTCCATCCTCATTCGGCCGGTTTCCTTGTCGCTTCGGCTTTATGGAAATGTGTATGCCGGCGAGAGCCTGCTTCATACGATGATGACTTTGGGGCAAACGCTGCATTTTCCGGGATGGGCGGCCACATTGCTTGGGGTGTTGATTCCCATACCGTTTTACTTCCTGGAGTTGCTCATCGGATTCCTCCAAGCCATGGTATTTATGTTACTAATAGCAGTTTACCTTCAGCTTTCCACTGTTCATGCCGAATAATGTCACATTTTTTCTTTTAGAGCTTTCCAAAAGTCTCTGATGGAATAAAACCCATAACCTCAACTTCTCATCAAAATATTATTATAACCTAACTTATGTTGAATCAAATCCTTGCAGAAGCGGCAACAACCGCTGGAATTACCGGAAGCTTTACACTAGGGTTAGCGGGAGCGGGTGCCGCCTTGGGCATAGGCCTCATTGGTGCTAAAATGGTTGAAGCGGTGGGACGTAATCCCGGGACATTCGGTCGCGTTTTGGCATTGGGCATTCTTGGGATTGCGCTTGCCGAATCCATCGCTATCTATGCCTTGATTTTGGCCTTCCAAGGACGCTGATTAGGGGTGGGAGAGAGCGCCAGAGCCGCTCTGCAATCCGAGAGTTTCGCCTATGAATTTGATTAACAGTATTTTCCAGCAATTTGGTGTGGACTGGCCTCATTTTATCTCGCAGGTGGTCCTCTTCCTCATTGTTTACGTTGTTTTAAACAAGCTGGCTTTCAAGCCAGTGCTTAAGCTGTTGGCTGAAAGGCGCAAGCGCATTGAAGAAGCGCAGTTAAACGCAGAAAAAATTAAAATTCAATTGGCCGAGGCCGAAGTCCGGTATCAGGAAATTTTACGTAAGGCGAACGAGGAAGCTCAAGCTCTGCTGGCGGAAGCCCGGGTGGCTTCCGAAGCTCAAACCCAGAAACAGATGCAACAAGCTATACAAGATGCGGAATCCATTATTGCCAAGGCCAGAGATGCCATTGTCGACGAACGGACAAAAATGGTGGATGAAGTTCGCAATGAAATGACTTCCCTCGTTGTCCAAACAACCGCCAAAGTAGTCGGCAAAGTCCTCACCGAAGAGGATCAAAAACGTTTAATTGGAGAAACATTGCAAGGGGTTACGAACTAACAATTCATGTCGCATCGCATCTGAGAAGTTTCTCTTTTTTGCGTAACATTCCCCAGTAAGATGCAAATATCAGTATTTCGATGAAATTGAGCAAGGAAAGTCGTATTCTCTGTCGAGAACTTTTCCGTTTGTGTTTGGACGCCGGAAAGGTCCAAGCAGAGCGTGTGCATACGGTGGTGGATGCTCTGCTCAGCGAGCGACCAAAGAATTACTTCCAAATTTTACGTGCGTTGACGCGCATGATCCGTCTGAACTTTGCGGAGCGTCAAGCGGAAGTCCAGAGCGCCGTACCGCTTTCAATTAACGAAACCTCCCTCATTGAACAAGAGCTTAAGTCCCTTCACGGGTCGGACTTGGAAGTGCGATTTCGGGTGAATCCAGACTTATTGGGCGGTTTGCGAATTCGGATAGGAAGCGAGGTTTGGGATGGCACTATCTCGGACCGGCTGCGACGTCTGTTGGTAGCGCAACCGCAGCAGCCCACTCCCCCTTCTTTTCCGTGCATCAAAACCTTGCCTTCTGAAAACTCAAAAATCAGCCAATTAGTTATTTAGCATCATGAGCAATATTCTACAGGAACTTGAATCAAAGATCGAGAGTCTCAAAGTCTCGAACTGCACTCGAGCCAATGTGGGTGTCGTTCAAGAAATTGGCGACAGTGTGGCACGGATCGAAGGGCTCAGCCGAGCTCGCTTGAATGAGATGCTGGAATTTCCAGGCGGAATTTTCGGACTGGCTTTGAATTTGGAAGAAACCCATGTGGGAGCAATTCTCCTTGGAGACTACACTCAGGTTCGCGAAGGTGACGAAGTCTGTTGCACCGGCAGACTCCTTCAGGTTCCGGTTGGGGAAGCTCTCTTGGGAAGAGTCGTCAATGCGCTTGGCGAGCCTCTCGATGGAAAAGGTCCGATTAGTTCCAAAGAATTCTATCCTGTGGAGCGTCTTGCTCCGGGCATTATTCAACGGCAATCTGTTTCTCAGCCTCTTCAGACTGGAATCATGTCCATCGACGCAATGACCCCTATTGGACGAGGGCAACGTCAATTAATTATCGGTGATCGTTCCACCGGTAAAACCACCATTGCCATTGATACAATTCTCAACCAGGCGGCAATTAACCAAGCAGGAATAGACTCAGGAGACCCAAATTTTCGCCCTGTTTACAGTATCTATGTAGCTATAGGTCAGAAAAATGCCAATGTTGCACGAGTCATCGATGTGCTCGAAGCCAAAAACGCTTTGCGGTATACCATCATCGTTTGCGCTTCGGCTTCAGACAGTGCAACCACTCAATACATAGCTCCCTTTGCAGGGGCGAGTATGGGGGAATGGTTCATGGAAAATGGCAAGGATGCCCTGATCATATTTGATGATCTTTCGAAGCATGCTGTTGCTTACCGACAGATGTCCTTGTTGCTAAAAAGGCCATCCGGACGTGAAGCTTATCCGGGAGATGTTTTTTATCTCCACAGCCGCTTACTGGAACGCGCTGCGCGTCTGAATGAAAAAGCTGGCAATGGGTCGTTAACCGCCTTTCCTATTATCGAAACCCAAGCGGGTGACGTGTCGGCCTACATTCCGACGAACGTGATTTCCATCACTGATGGTCAAATCTATTTGGAAACCGATCTTTTTTATCAAGGTATCCGGCCGGCCATTTCCGTGGGACTCTCCGTTTCCCGTGTGGGTTCGGCGGCGCAGGTAAAAGCCATGAAGCAGGTGGCTGGCAAGATCAAAGGAGATCTCGCTCAATACCGAGAACTGGCGGCATTTGCTCAATTCGGATCGGAGTTGGATTCCAAAACCCGTGAACAATTAAATCGCGGACAGCGCATTGTAGAACTCTTTAAACAACCGCAGCACTCCCCGATCTCCATCGGACATCAAGTCATTCTGCTCTGGGCAATCAAAAACGGATTTTTCGATTCCATCGAAGTAGAGCGCATTCGCGACTATACCACGAAGTTATTGGAATTTATAGATTATCGAAAGACCCAGGTCGTGGCAAAACTCTCTGAAAAGAAAGCGCTTGACAGTGATGTGGAGGCAGAACTGAAGCAAGCGCTGGAAGAATTTTCCACAATTTCCCGATGAGTTTTCCGTTATGAATACCCGCGACCTGCGACGGCGGATCAAATCAATTAAAAATACCGCCCAAATCACGAAAGCGATGCAAATGGTCGCCGCTTCGAAAATGCGCAAGGCGCAGGATGCGGCCACCGCCGGCCATCCTTATGCAAGGGTACTGAACCGTGTCCTCGCTCGGCTTTCAGAGGGGGTTGACCCTGATACGCATCCACTCCTCGCTAAGCGTGAAGTTCACAAAGAACTCGTCCTCCTATTGAGTACAAATAAAGGCCTTTGCGGTGCACTAAACGCCAACTTATTTCGTGAAGTGATGCTCCTGGATGCTGCAAAGACCGATTTCGTCGCAATGGGAAAGAAAGGCGTGCAATTTTTGAGTCGGATGAAGCGAAATCTCATTGCGGAATTTCCACTTTCAGATGCCCCTTCCTTTTTGCAAACAAAGACAGTTTCGAAATTTTTGATAGAAAAGTTTACTTCCGCAGAAGTCGATAAAGTGAGTGTACTTTTCCCCCGGTTTATCAACACATTGACACACCAAACCACAAAAATAACTTTACTTCCGCTTTCCGGATACCATCGCGAAGGCAAGATGCTCGTGGAAGATCCCGCCGCTACCACTCAAAATGGAAACCTATTTCTTTTTGAGCCTTCCCCTACACAAGTGCTCAATGCTATTTTACCCTATTACATCCACTTCGAGGTTTACCAAATGGTCTTGGACGATCGAGCTGCCGGCCACAGTGCGCGGATGGTGGCAATGAAAAATGCAACAGATAATGCCAAAAAATTAGCTAAGGAGCTGACCTTGGAATATAATAAAGCTCGTCAGGCGGCAATCACCACTGAACTTATCGAAATCTCAACTGCCCAATTGGCTGTGGAGTAAAGCCGGAAACTTCAAGAACTATGAGCGATACAGGAACCGTTGTCCAAGTGATCGGCCCCGTAGTGGACGTGGAATTTGACCCCGCCCAAGGGCCGATGCCAAAAATCTATGATGCACTTGAGGTAAATTATAATTTGCAGGATAAGCCTCATCGTATTGTTTTGGAAACCCAACAGCATCTGGGTGAAAATTGGGTGCGTGCCATTGCGATGTCTTCAACAGAGGGATTGATGAGAGGGGTCAAAGTGACAAACACCGGAGCCCCGATTTCAGTACCGGTGGGCGAAGAAGTTTTAGGTCGTATTTTAAACGTGGTTGGCGAACCCGTTGATGAACGGGGGCCGGTAACCACGACAAAACGCTATTCCATCCATCGCCCTGCGCCTTCCCTCTTAGATCAAAACACCAAATCTACGATCTTAGAGACGGGCATCAAAGTGATTGATCTGATTTGTCCCTTTACCAAGGGTGGCAAAGTTGGAGCATTTGGCGGCGCTGGTGTCGGGAAGACCGTCGTCATTATGGAGCTCATCAATAATATTGCCAAGGGTCATGGAGGTTACTCCGTATTTGCGGGAGTTGGTGAGCGAACGCGCGAGGGCAACGATCTTTACAATGAAATGTCTGAAGCAGGTGTTATTGTCCAGGAAGACATTGCCAAGTCCAAAGTAGCGCTTGTCTATGGTCAAATGAATGAACCTCCCGGAGCGCGTTTGCGCGTAGCCTTAAGCGCACTTTCCATTGCCGAATATTTTCGGGATGAAAAAAATCAGGACGTCCTCTTGTTTATCGACAACATCTTTCGTTTTTCACAGGCTGGTTCGGAAGTTTCCGCTCTGCTGGGCCGCATCCCTTCCGCTGTGGGCTATCAACCGACCCTTACTGCGGAAATGGGGGATCTTCAGGAACGGATCACCTCTACCAAGAAAGGTTCGATCACTTCATTCCAGGCCATTTATGTGCCAGCGGACGACCTCACCGATCCCGCCCCGGCAAATACTTTTGCGCACCTTGACTCCACGATCGTCCTTGAGCGTTCTATTGCGGAATTAGGTATTTATCCGGCAGTGGACCCCTTGGCCTCCACCTCCAAGGCGCTGACTCCCGAAATCGTAGGCGAAGAGCACTACGCAGTGGCACGTGGCGTTCAGAAGGTACTTCAACGATACAAAGACCTCCAGGATATTATCTCCATTCTCGGCATGGATGAGCTCTCTCCGGAAGACAAGCTGACTGTCTATCGGGCTCGTAAAATCCAGCGTTTCTTAAGTCAACCCTTTCACGTTGCGGAAGTCTTTACGGGAGCTCCCGGTCAATACGTTTCCATTGCGGAGACCATCCGCGGATTTAAAGAAATTTTAGATGGAAAGCTCGATGACGTGCCTGAAGGAAACTTCTATATGAAGGGCAGTATTGATCAAGTCACAGGCAACTAGCTATGGCAAAAATGCTGCTCGAAATCGTTACGCCTGTTGAACGCATTTTTTCAGGCGAGGTTGAAGAGGTCGTTATTCCGGGTATAGAAGGGGAATTAGGAATTCTCCCCGAACATAGCCCGCTTTTGACGCAAATTACACCAGGAGAATTGCGTTACCGCCAAGGCCAGACGGAACATCGAATGGTTATTGGAGAAGGTTTTGCTGAAGTGACCCCGGCACAGGTCTCCGTCTTAACTGATTTGGCTGTGAATGAAGAGGATATCGATGAGCAAGAAGTTGAGGAAGCAATTCGCCGAGCTGAAGCCGCAATGCGTGAATCGCATATTGGCGGAGAAGAATTGGCTTTTGTTCAAGCAAACCTCGAAAAATCGGTTGCTCAATTGCGTGTGAAACGGAGAAGGCAATATTGAGGCTCAAAGCCTCCCTCAATCCAACGATTTTATAGCTTCTCTACCTCTCATTTGTTGCGCAACCCTTGTATCATTTTTCTTAGAAACAACGGGTGAAAAATTTTCAGAATCTCGTAAACAACGAATGAACATTTCGCAGAAGCGAGATAACCTCTCTAAGGTTTTCTTTCTTACCGCGGCGTTTTTTTCAGACCTTTCAAGGGCCTCGCGGAATTTTATCAAATCCGCTTCCACCGCTTGATACTTTTGCTTGCGGAAAAAGGGGGTCCATAGAATGACCAGATCCTGGAGAGCCTCTCTGATATGAGCAGTATTTTTTGGGGAACACCTTGGGGAAGTTTGAAATCGAAGAAATTCAAGAATCCGTAAGCCTAAATCCCTGTCCTCAATTGAGGATTCTTCCTGTATTTTGATGCTCAATTGCGTCAAAATCCTATCATCATATACGTCGGTGGTTGAGCGGGGGGCAAACCGGGCGGGTGAGCGGCTGGGGCGCAAATCGGCGGTTGAGCAACTGGGATGCAACGAATCCAGCTGATGAAGAACTTTATTGATAGTTTGTTCGGGCGCTTCTTCATCGAGAGAACGATTGAGTTTTTTGATGGTTTCCCAAGCTTCCGAGCCACTCTCTTTATAGTATAAAAAGACTTCATTCCGATATTGTTCATCGGACTTCCAATGCGGCGCCACACGATGAAAGCTTTGTTCTATTTTAGCGCCTCGCGCTTTTTTAAAGGAGCAATTGCCCGAACCTGTTGGGATGTGCCGAGCTCGCGAAGTGTGACAGCCAAGAGGTTGTAACCTGCCCATAGTGGAATAAATTTAGTCTCCTTTTTTGGAAAAGTGTCCTATTTTGATTGGGCACCGTATACCCTCCTTATCAAGAAAGCTCTGTAAAAAAATGAACTCTCCGAACATCCGCACTCTTTTACAAAACTTTGTGGATCAAGGGGGAGCAAGGATCGGGCAGCTAGAGTTTACCAGAGATCTTCGACTTTTTCATAAAGAGGATGCTGGTCGCAGCGATTTGCGGCTTTATCAGGGAGCAGATGCCGCACGGGAAATTGCCCAATATGACGAGAAAGGGGAGTATCGTCCCTTAAAAAGCGCGCCCAATCTGCGGCGAGGCTGGGAACTGGAAGTGACATCGATTGAGGAACTGCATTTGGCGCTGGATTTTTTCTATCCTGCGGCGCTGGGACTTTGGCTGGCATTCTTAGAGAACAGACTCATCAGCACACCATTGCGTCAAACACTGGAACGTCAAAGCGGAATGTATCGTGTAACCGCAAAATTGACCGACCTTGAAGCCCGCGATCTCATGCGAAACCTTTGTCAGGTCGGCTGCCTACGCCAGAGGAGATGGAGTGTCATGCACTCTCGGGAGATGGTGTTACCAAGCCATGAAATTCCACTGATTTGTTCTGAGGCATGCCATCTCTTTATCTCCGCAGCTCGCCGTATCGTGAAAGCTCGTAAATGAGATTCATTCGAGCACGTATTCTCCTGACACAAAAAGGGCCACCGATTGAAAATGGTGCGGTAGCACTTAAAGGCGGCAAAATCATTGCAGTGGGCAACTACCGGGACCTGGCAGCCCTTTACACCGCCGACGAGCGCATGGATTTAGGAGAAAGCATCCTGATGCCCGGTTTAATTAACGCACATTGTCACTTGGACTATACAGGAATGCGGAACAAAATCCCATCAGGAAAAAGTTTTTGTGAATGGCTTGCACAGATCATTACCCTCAAATCCACACAGACTCAAGAATCCTACGCGGCGGCCATCGAAGAGGGATTAAACGAGCTTCTCAGTTCGGGCGTTACCTCGGTCTTCAATATCCACGCAACGGGGGAAATTACGCCCACATTCCCCATTCCCCGGCTGCGGACATGGTGGTTCCAAGAGGTGATAGACATTCGCTCGCCCGTCTGCATGGACAACTTAAAAATACCAAATTTTCCGAAAAGATATCCCGGTTGGCTGGGTGGGGCCGGTCTTTCTCCCCATGCTCCTTATACGGCTTCAGAGTCCCTTTACAGGGGTGTCAAACAGTATGCGGAAAAATACGGGTTGCCAGTCACTACCCATCTTGCGGAGACCCGCGAAGAATTGGAAATGTTCCAAAACGGATCCGGGCCGCTATTTGATTTTCTCAAAAACATGGGACCGCCGGTCCGGAGTCAAAAAACACCGCTGTCAACCCTGTTGGACCTGGATCTCCTTCCTTTCGGAACGATTTTGGTGCACATGAATGCGCTAGACAAAACCGACTGGCGGTTGCTCCAAAAGCGCGCGCAAAATTACACGATTGTACATTGTCCAAAAACACATGCTTACTTTGAGAGAAAAAAATTTCACTTTCAGAGACTTAGGGAGCTAGGAATTAACATTTGTTTAGGTACGGATAGTTTGGCGAGTAACGACAGCCTGAATTTATTCGAAGAAATGCGGCTTTTCCAACGCTCGCATCAGACAAGTGAGCAGGAAACCTTAAACATGGTCACACTCCATCCTGCAAAGGCAATTGGCCTGGCAGGGCGCCTTGGCGTGATTGCAGCCGGCGCCCACGCTGATTTCATAGCGGTTTCTTATACCGGTCCCTTGAAAGAAGCAGTGACCGCCGTGCTCAACCAGACTGCGCCGATCGGGTGGACAATGGTTGGAGGCATTGTATTCCACGGCGAAAAATCTCCAAGATGAGTAGAACTTATCCTAAAACCTAGGAGGGCCGGCTTTGTCAGAAGTATTGGAGCCAGGCGAGCCACAAGAGGAGGCTGGCAGTAGCGGCGGATCTCGGGAAAAAAGCTTTCAGGGAACGCTCATTTATAGAGCTCTCTCACTTCAAATAAGATATACACACTGTCTCTCATTTTTTCCCCGTTTGTTTTTTGCGTATAATCGATTATACTTTAGTCTGTTATGTGTTACGGAATTGAAATAACAGCGCCCTCCTCCTTGGACTGGCCGTTTTTTCCTTTTGTGCGATTCCAAATGAATCAGGGTGCATGGGGAGTAAGAGCCTGTGCGGTTAAAAGAAAGAAAAAAAGACCATGAGCGTGCGGGAATGTTATTCGACGGCATTTGCCAGTGCGATTATTGTAGCACTCGGTGGTTTTTTGGTGGGCTTTGACACGGCCGTTCTTTCAGGAGCCGCGGGTGCGTTGAAGAACTATTTTTTATTAAACGACTTAGCATTAAATATAGTGATAGTTTCCGCGCTGGTGGGCACTATTTTTGGAGCGGCGGGCGCGGGGAGACTGGCGGATCTTTTTGGGCGTCGGGGAATATTGCTGGGAATTGCATTTATCTATTTCATTTCGTCTCTGGGCTGTGCTACAGCCTGGAGTTCGCAAGTATTTGTTATTGCTCGGGTTGTCAGCGGATTGGGAATTGGTGCGGCGACGGTTGTAGTGCCCCTGTATATTGCGGAAATTGCCCCTGCTAATAGACGCGGTCAACTGGTCTGTATTTTCCAGCTAAACATTGTCATTGGCATTCTGGCATCTTTTATTTCGAACTACTTGATTGCGCTAGCTCCTCAGAGTGAAGAAGCAGCTTGGCGGTGGATGCTAGCAGTGGTTGCGCTTCCTGCGACTCTCTACTTAATCCTTCTGCTGCTGGTTCCTGAAAGTCCAAGATGGCTCGTTCTCAAAGGAAGATTTCATGAGGCGGCGGACGCTTTGGCGGAATTGGGTGTGTTGCAGTCCACCGATAAGGTAGCCACGATTCGCGTGAGTTTCGGGCAGGAACTTCCCGCCGGAAGGGAACCATTGTTCCAATCCAAATACTCTCGGCCGATCTTACTGGTGTTAGTGCTGGCAGCATTGAATCAATTTTCCGGAATCAACGCTTTAATGTATTATGCTCCTTCAATCTTCGTCATAGCGGGAGCCGGGCGCAATGCCGCCTTACTTCAATCGATAGCGATTGGTTCAATCTCTGTTTTCTTTACAATCATTGCGATGCTAACCATTGACGTGATTGGAAGGAGGACTCTCATTCGAATTGGTTCGATCGGAATGGGAATTTGTCTTCTCATTGTGGCCTGGCAATTTAGCCTTCCGTTAGGATGGGATCGCGCGATGATTCTTTTGGGGCTATTGGGCTTCATCGCTTTTTTCTCATTTTCCCAAGGTGCTGTGATCTGGGTATTTATTTCGGAAATTTTTCCAAACGCCGTGAGAGCTCAAGGTCAGTCTTTTGGTGCAACCATCCATTGGACTCTGGCAGCGTTGATCTCCTGGGTCTTTCCGATGGTTGCTGGCGGTTTCGCGAGCGTCGCCTTTGTTTTTTTTGCTCTACTGATGTTATTACAATTGCTTTGGGCATTGTACTTTATGCCTGAGACAAGTGGAAGAACGCTTGAGGAAGTTCAGAACTTTTCTCTTTCCTACCAAGATGAGAATTGAGCTATAAGTTTATCAGAGAAGTCGTAATTCTTTCGTCCAGCGCCCTTACCTTGTGATTGAAAGTTGATACACAAGACGATATACGGCCCTTTATTAAAAGCGCATCTGTCATCTTGCTATTTGCTTTTTAACTGATAGAAATTCCAATACCTGCAGGCAAACCAGAGATCGGAAAATTACAAACTAATTTATTTGTGATTGTCAGAATCGTGTGTTTTCCACAGGAAATTTATTGCTATGTATTTACCCTTCCTCTCTAAAGCATTTAGGTTCCTCTCACTGTCTTTTGCAACGGCTCTTTTTGCTCTTTTCGTGCAGTCTTGTCAGAAAAAGGCGGGTCCTGAAAGTATCCGCATTGGAGTTTTTCAATCCATCAGCGGATCAGAAGCCAGTTATGGGCATGATGCCATGATAGGACTCCGCATGGCAGAGGAAGAAATCAACAGCCATGGTGGTGTTTTAGGAAAGCCGATTGAATTAGTTGTACGAGACAACCAATCGAAGGCGGGAGAGACCTCCTCCATAGTACGAGAGCTGATTAGCCGGGAACACGTTGTTGCTTTGATCGGAGAGGTTGCTTCGGGACGGACCCTTGAGGCGGCTCCTATTGCCCAAAGAGCAGGAGTTCCCTTAATTGCAAACTCTGCATCCAATGACAAAATCACCCAAGCGGGCGACTTCGTTTTTCGTGTGAGTTATCGTGACAGCCAACAAGGAGAAGTTCTTGCCCGCTACATTCGTTCTCTTGGAAAAAGCCGTGCCGCGCTTCTGATTGATATTAGTAAAGACCATAGCACAACGGTCAGGAAGAGCTTCAAAAAACGTTTTGAGGAATTAGGTGGCACAATTGTTGCGGAACAGAGTTATAGTGGCGGAGATAAAGATTTTCTGGCTCAGCTTACAGCCATTCGAAACTCCGGTGCGGACTGCTTAGTAGTTCCAGGATACTACACCGATGCCGCCTCCATTTTGAAACAAGAGCAATCGTTGGGTATGAACCTGGACACATTTGGTGACGATTCCTGGGACTCTTCGGATCTAGTGCGCGTTGCAGGAGATGCTGCGGAAGGAGCCGTGTTTACAGATGCATTTTCCGCGGAAGATCCAGATCCTGTCGTGCAAGCATTTGTAGAAAAATATAAAAAGAAATATGGCACTAATCCGGTTTCATTTACAGCGAATGCTTATGATGCTGTGATGCTATTAGTGGACGCTATAAAACGCGCCGGCAATACCAATCCTAAGGCCATACGGGATGCGCTCGCTGCCACCCGCGGTTTGCCTGGTGTGAGTGGAAACATCACTTTTGATCAGAATCGCGATCCCTCAAAGTCTATGGTGCTTCTCAAGGTGCGGGATGGCAAATTTAGATTTGTACGCAGAGAAATTCCCTAAAAGCCCATTTACAACGGCGTACGGAGGACGGGATAAACTGTTTATTTGCAGCAATTGTCGAGCTTGCCTTTCAGGTCATTTTGATATTTTTTCAGCCTGGGAGCTCTCTTTGAAGCAATTACATCCCATGCTGGACATTAGCGAATACCTCTAAAAATGATCACCTCTTTGAAACGGCGAGGGTTTTTTTTAAAAAAATTGGAGTTCATGTGTCCCCTGGTGGGGGGCGTGCTCTTCATGGTTCTGGGAGCATGCAAAAAAGCGGAGGACAGGAGCAATCTGAGTCATGTCATTAGGATTGGCATGACGCTCCCACTCAGTGGGCTGGAAGCTAGCTATGGTCAGGATTCATTGCACGGCGCGGAACTTGCAACCGAGGAACTCAATGCTCGCGGGGGAGTTTTAGGTCGCAAAATCGAGCTTGTTGTAAAAGATAATCAATCGAAAGCGGGTGAAACGTCCATAATTGTGCGTGACTTGATCAGTCGTTCTCACGTGACTGCCTTAGTAGGGGAAGGAGCCACCGGACGTTCGTTGGAGGCCGCTCCCATTGCTCAAAAAAATCGCATACCCTTTATCTCGTCGGGATCGACTAATGTGAAAGTTACGAAAATTGGTGATTACATTTTCCGGATGTGCTTCATCGATACATTCCAAGGAGCAGTGATGGCAAAATTTGCATACTCTTCTTTGGGAAAGCGAAATATCGCCGTTATTTCGGATAATTCAAAGGACTATAGCATTGGACTAGCACAAAGCTTTTCAAAGGCTTTTATAGCAATGGGAGGAAGGATCGTTGCACAACAAATTTACTCCGCTGGTGATAAGGACTTTAGCTCTCAACTTACAGCAATAAAAGCCGCTCACCCCGATGCCATTTTCCTCCCCTCCTATTACACTGAAGCAACTTCTATTATCAACCAAGCTCGTGAACTGGGTTTCGATGTTCCATTTCTTGGGGGAGATGGATGGGACTCCGCAGAGTTTCTCAAGATGGGAGGACAAGCTGTGGAAGGGGTTTATTTTGTAGATCATTTCTCGGCAGACAACAAATCCCCTCTAGTGCAAAATTTTGTCAAAAGTTATGCGCGTAAATATGGAACGGCTCCTTCGGCTCTTGCCGCGCTGGCTTACGATTCTATTAAGCTGTTAGCAGATGCAATGCAGCGAATAGGAGAAACAGATCCGATGAAAGTGCGTGATGCGCTGGCGGCCACGGTCGATTGTCCAGCGGTAACAGGCACTATTAGTTTTGATGAAGACCGCAACCCAAAAAAAGCTGCGGTGATCGTTGAAGTCCGGAATCACAAATTTAATTTCCTAAAAACTACGGAACTTTAATAATACGGTTGAGCAATCCAGGCGCTGCGGATGTGCTTCAGCTCTTTTGTATAGCCGAAGCCTCTATAAAATAATCACAAATTGGGTGGTATCTTTGTACGGGCGCGGCGCAAAAGCAAGGCCATATCCATGAGATGGACTTGGTTTTGTAACAATGGCTGAGGGAAAAAACCTATAAAGTTGCTCTCATTTTATAGGGGTTTCGCTATAGAATACGTTCTCAATATCCGGCGATGCCCCGGCGGGAAAATAAAAAAATGATCCGGAGCAGCTGCTCCGGATCAACAAGTTTCTCTTTCTGGCGGAATTTCAGGTCGGCAGACTCTAAGGCGTCGATCTCTTTTGGCGCGATTTGGGAATCCAAGCCGGAATTTGGCCGTAGCGGTGCAGAGTTTGCGAGATCACCTGTTCGCGAAGCCAAAAGCACAATTCGCTGTAACCGTCGGCTGTTATGGGGGCGTCGATCCAATTGAGGTTATGTTCATAAGCAGCCTGGAGAACAGTATCCGAGGGCGGTTTCACTGTGCGGAGAGTGTCGGAATGTAGGCATAATTCCCCAAGCCGCTTGATGAATTCCCGATCGGATTCGTCTGCTGCGATGCTGACAAGCAGGGGCGTATGAGTCAGTTGTGATGCTAATTGGGCCCGCTCCAATATTTGAGAATCTTTTTTGGCAAGTCGTAGAATGACCCCGCGGCGTGGACGATAGCGCAGAATGTTGGATTCGCATCTTAAGTTGGAGGGATCATGCTCGGCACTAAAAGTCCTCTTCCACGCTTCCGAGTATCGAGCGCTCACGATGGAAAATGGAACTTGCTCGGAATCAGAAAAACGACTGAAGGAACGGACATAGTGCGGTCCGCCCGCTTTGATTCCCGCCCCTATGCTGGAGCGCTTCCAGCCTCCAAAGGGCTGACGTCGGACAATTGCGCCGGTAATGGGCCGGTTAATATAGAGATTGCCAGCTTCAACCTGGTTCATCCATCGTTTTTGCTCAATGGGGTCTAGGGAATGAAGGCCCGCGGTGAGGCCATAAGCAGTTGCATTTTGCCAGCAAATAGCTTCTTCAAGGGAAGTGGCGCACATGATCCCCAACACAGGCCCGAAGCACTCCTGCTGATGGAACCAGGAGTTTGGTTGCACCCCTAATTTAATTCCGGGCGACCAAAGACAGGGATCTTGCGGATCTTGTTTGGGTTCGAGAAGCCATTCTTCGCCTTTCTCCAATGTGGTTAAAGCACGCAAAAGTGCGGGGCTTGGTGGCCGAATCAAAGGAGTGACAACGTTGTAAAGAGCTGTCGAGGGTCCCACGGCAAGACTGGCTGCTGCATCTCGTAACTGACGTCGGAAAATGGGGTCGTGGTAGACCTCACTCTCCACAATGGCAAGACTTGCGGCTGAGCACTTTTGACCTGCATGGCCAAATGCTGATTTTACCAGATCTTTAATTGCAAGCTCGCGGTCCGCCTGAGCTGTGATAACGATGGCGTTTTTACC
>PSRL01000143.1 GCA_003176035.1 Verrucomicrobiota bacterium | reverse complement strand
CCCGCGCTCCCACGGGCTTTGGGCTGAAATCTTTGAAACGTCGGTCCCTCTCCTACAACGGCTTCTCTGATTACCAGCTTCTCCGGCTTCAAATTGTTGTTATTTTCGGCATTGGCGATGGCGCTCTTCAGTGTCTTAATGACAAAAAGCGACACTTTTTTGAAGCCAGCTGCCAAGCTTAACACATCGAGGGCATCGAGGGCAGGAAGCCCCTGAATGGTGCGGGTGACTTCTCGTGCTTTGAATGCCGAGATTCTCGCGTATTTATATGTTGATTCTACCTGCATTTTGAATGCTTTTAATGACTTATCGTTGTATTTCCACCCGCAGGTGGTCTCCCTGTCGAATAGGCTGTTTCACCGAACTCAAATTCTGAATTACCGCTCCACAAATACGATCTCTCACATCCACTACTCGAACTGTTCCTAGCTCCTTTGCGGCTCGCATCACTTTAAAATACATACCTAGCTGAACGCCTTGCTTTCTACCAACATTTACAATCACCAAGCTCAATTCATCTTTTACGTCCACCACTGTCGCATGGTCCAAAGAGACGGTCTGAGTTTTTGTTTCTAAGTTATTTTCTCCCAACATCTCTTTTGCTCTGCGCAATTCTATCTCCACTGCGGAGCGAGCAATGGGATCCACTCGATCCGCCGTCTTTAACAAAGTTAAAACTGCTCCGACAAGACGTGTCAGCTCCAATCGCGTTTCGTCTCTCTGGTCTTTGAGATCGCGCAGTGCCCGAACGGCGGAATATAATTTCTGCTCGCCAGTGGGCTGGTCCGTATCTACATGAAAAATACCAAAGGTTTCAAGCTTAAGTGCCAAATCAGCTGCCTGGCGACGTGAGGTCTCAGCGTCTAAATTTGATTGGACTAAGCTATCTGTCAGAGAACGAACTGTAGCTTCCAAAAGGATCTGTTTTTCTCGTAGAGCAGAAAATGTGTCTCCATCATCAACAACCGGAACATCTATCGTCGTTCCGCTTGAAGAAGAGCGCTGTAATTCAGAATTTGTCAAAGATCTACTGCCTGATTCTACTGCATGAGCTATTGTCAGGCTCACTAAACTGGCCCCCATGAGAGCCAGCCGTAATAAAAATTGAGGGTTAATGCGTATGAATAACTGATAGGACTTTCTTTTAGGAATCCAAGGGCTGCCGGAGAAGGAGGGTTATTTCTTTTTTGTGTAACATCACTGAATAAATTACTTCGTCACTTTTGCGGTGTGAGAGCCGTGCTTCTTGAAAATACGAGTAGGCGCAAATTCTCCAAGCTTATGGCCCACCATATTTTCTGTCACAAAAACTGGAATAAAGCTTTTCCCATTGTGAACATTGAAGGTGTGTCCTACAAAATCGGGAGTAATGGTACTGCGACGGTACCAAGTTTTAATGGGCTTTTTGATACCAGCGTTGTTGAGCTTATCGATTTTCAGCAGAAGCTTCCATTCAACAAACGGTCCCTTTTTTAGTGATCTACCCATAGGAATTATTTTTTAGCTTTCTTTCGTTGTACAATGAAGCGATCGGATGGCTTGTGTTTTTTACGAGTTTTAAAGCCCTTGGCAAGTTGCCCCCATGGGCTTACGGGGTGATGTCGTCCGCCGCCACCTTTGCTCTTGCCTTGGCCGCCCCCCATTGGGTGGTCCACTGGGTTCATCACCATACCGCGAACATGGGGTCTGCGGCCTAGCCAACGAGTGCGTCCCGCTTTACCGCTGGAAACATTCATATGATCGGAATTTCCAACTTGTCCGAGCGTCGCCAAGCAGTTCTCATTGATCTTGCGAATCTCACCGGAGGCTAACTTAATAATCGCCAATCCACTCTCTCGGTTTGTAAGAAAAGCCTGGGCTCCCGCGCTTCGCACTAGCTGGCCCCCACGTCCGGGAGTTAATTCGATATTGTGAATGGATGCACCCAACGGAATTGCTTTGAGAGGCAATGCGTTTCCTACTGAGGGATCAGCTTGATCACCTGCCATGATCCGGTCCCCAACTTTTAATCCCATTGGAGCCAGGATATAGGCCTTTTCCTGATCCTCGTATTCAATCAATGCAATTCGGGCTGATCGATTGGGATCGTATTCGATCGCGATCACGGAGGCAAAAATGTTTTGTTTGCGACGTTTGAAATCGATCAAACGCAATTTGCGCTTATGTCCCCCTCCCCGATGGCGAGTGGTCACTCGCCCTTGGTTATTGCGACCACCTGTTTTTTTCAAGGAGCGGCTGAGAGATTTGACCGGCCGATGCTTTTTTTTGGTAATCTCTTCAAATGCCGGCAGTACCTTAAAGCGTAACGAAGGGGTCAAAGGACGAAATGTTTTTAGAGCCATAGGTTTTCTCCGATGTTAAATAAGATCTAATTTTTCGCCTTCTTTTAGAGTCACCACCGCTTTCTTCCAATGGGACCTCCGACCAAAATCCGCCCGCCGTTCGCGCTTTTTCTTGCCGGCATAATTTGCGGTGTTTACCCGCACAACTTTTTTATTAAAAATTTGCTCAATAGCCTGCTTAATCTGAATTTTATTAGCCGCCGGGGAGACTCGAAAGACATATTGATTGTGCTTTTCAGAAAGCAGGGTGGCTTTCTCCGTGAGCAACACATTTTGGATAAAATCGTAAGCGTCTTTCATTTTTAGTTTATCAATCTTTCAGCAATGACGTTGAGCGCATCGCGCGTGATAAGAATTTTGTCGAAGGCTAGCAAGTGCTCCACATTGACATTTCGTGCAAGCAATAAAAGGGTCTCTTGAACATTTCGCGCGGCCTTTAAGGTGTTTTCATCAAATGAATGACTGATCACCAAGACCTTGGAATTTTTGGGAGCAATGCCGTTGAGAATGGCTAAGAATTTCTTTGTTTTTGGTTCTGCAACTTGAAAGGTATCTGAAACAAGAACATCACCCGAAAGAATCCGGGAGCTTAACGCCTTAAGAAGGGCCAAGCGCTTGATTTTTTTAGGAATTTTTTTACTATAATCCCGGGGTTTCGGACCAAAAGCCACGCCTCCTCCGGTCCAAACCGGGGAAGATTTATATCCCGCACGAGCTCGCCCAGTGCCTTTTTGCCTCCAAGGCTTTGCGCCGGACAGCGCAACCTCACCCTTCGTCTTTGTATTGGCAGTCCCGCTACGGCGATTGGCACGTAATGCCACAACCACATCATGGACCGCTTGGGTGCCCTTAGCGTTTATAATCAGCTCAATTTTAGATTCTTTGGCTTCTTCAGCCGTCAATATGGTAGCACTCATGGTCTATTATTTTTTGCCTGCGGCAGAAGGCCCTTGCCGGACGGACTGACCTTTGGAAGTTGCTTTTTGCCCGGCCTTTTTCTTGGAAGGTCGCACAATGAGGTAGCTATTTTTTGGCCCCGGAACCGAGCCGCTCACAAGAATCACCTGATCCTCTTCGCGGACTTGGACAATTTGCAAATTCTGAACAGTCACGCGTTCGTTTCCCATGTGGCCAGGCATTCCCACGTTTTTCCAAACGCGCCCGGGTGTGGAACGGTTGCCGATAGCACCCGTTCTCCGGTGCATCATAGATCCATGGCTGGCGGGCTGTCCTGCAAATCCATGGCGCTTCACGACACCTTGAAATCCTTTTCCTTTGCTGTGGCCAATGACATCCACGAATTGACCGACTTCAAAATTTGTAATCGGCAAGTCTCCCATTTCCGGGGCGGTTTCTTGTTCTTTGAGACGAAACTCGCGAATAAACTTCTTCGGAGAAGAGCCGCTTTTGGAAAAATGCCCAAGCTGAGCCTTGTTGCACCGTTGAGGCTTTTGGTCATCAAAGCCCACTTGAACGGCCCGATATCCGTCTTTCTCAGCGGTTTTCAGTTGTAAAACTCGGTTTTTGCTCACTTCGATAATGGTCACGGAAATCAGGCGCCCGTTGTCATCATAAACGCGCGTCATCTCCTTCTTTTTTCCTAAAAGTCCTGTACTCATGACATCATTAAATTTTAATATTAATATCCACGCCCGCGGGCAGGGTTAACTTGCGCAGTTCATCGACGGTCTTGGCGGTAGGTTCGATGATATCCAAAAGGCGCTTGTGCGTGCGGATTTCAAACTGATCCATGGACTTTTTGTCAACATGTGGGGAACGGTTGACCGTAAATCGTTCGATTTCCGTGGGGAGAGGAATCGGGCCATTCACTTTAGAACCTGTACGACGAGCTGTTTCAACGATTTCAGCAGCAGCAGCATCCAGGATGCGATAATCGTATCCCTTAAGACGAATTCGAATTTTTTGTTTTGTTGCAGTAGCCATCAATTTTTTTTCGTTAATTTTTTTGATCGAGCACCGCGTTTAAAACTTGCTGAGGCACCTGTTCAAAATGAGAGGGCTGCATCGAATATGAGGAACGTCCCTTAGAGAGGGATCGAATGGCGGTTGCGTAACCAAACATTTCCGCAAGCGGAACCTCCGCATTAATTGTGCTGAGTGTTCCTTTGCCATCGATTCCAACGATACGCGCGCGGCGTCGATTGAGGTCGCCCATGATATCGCCCTGAAACTCGTCGGGAGTGATATTTTCGACCTTCATAATTGGCTCAAGCAAGATGGGTTTGGACTTTTTGAGAGCATCTTTGATCGCGAAAATCGCAGCCATCTTAAATGCCATTTCATTGGAGTCCACATCATGATAAGAACCATCGATAATGTCGATATGGACATCGATCACCGGATATCCCCCGACAACGCCGTTAAGCAAACCCTCATTGAGCCCTTTAACAACCGCAGGTATAAATTCCTTAGGAATAGTACCACCAACCACTTTGTTTTCAATCGTGCTGCCCTTACCGCGTTCGTTCGGTTGAATTTTGATGATGACGTGACCATATTGGCCGCGACCTCCGGATTGTTTGACCAGCTTTCCTTCGCCATCCCCTGGCATCAGAATGGTTTCTTTATAGGCGATCTGTGGTTTTCCGGCGTTAGCATCCACTTTAAATTCGCGCAACATCCGATCTCGAATAATTTCAAGATGCAATTCACCCATTCCCGCGATAATAGTTTGACCGGTTTCTTCGTTGGTAGAGACGCAGAAGGT
>PSRL01000055.1 GCA_003176035.1 Verrucomicrobiota bacterium | reverse complement strand
CTTGCTCCAAACGCTCTTCATTGAGAACTTCTCCAACCTTACTGGAAATTTCCTTGCGTACGCGACTCATCGGCACCTGATCAGCCCCACGAATATAAATTGCATCTATCGAAGGAAGCCCTTGAATTAAGACAGTTACTTTTACGCCATCCGCAAAAGGTTCGGCAAAAACTCGCACATTTGAAATGGCTCCCGTGGCGTAAAGTATTCGAATATCCTGTTCAGCAAGACGTTCGCTGTAGGGAAGTCCCACCTTGGTCCCTAAATTGGCCAGCACCCGTTCTTTGCTGATACTGGGAGCACCAACAAATTGGATATCGATTTGACGCACAATGGGAGGCGCCATTTGTGCAAATGCCGATTCGAAGAGTACGAAAAAGCAGATTCCAATTACTGCTATAAAACGGGAAAAAAAAGCGCCGGAAGTCATCGAAATTTCATCAGTGGGACTTAAACGTCGTCGTACAAGGGGGCAGTAAAATGAAGCCCGATTATAAAACGTCAAGTCACGATTTCATAGAACCCACGAGCAGGAAGCTCAAAAAGTTTGATATTGCAGCAAGGCTCCAGGGATCATCGGGATGAAGGGGTAAAAGCATTCATTTCTTTGAGACAAGTAGGAAGTTTATTTAGACCGGAAATTTCCATATCTGATTCGACGTCGAATTGTTCCTCCGATCCCGGAACGCGAATCCAAATGCTTCTGATCCCTGCATTTCGAGCTCCGACAATATCGCGCGCTTTACTATTCCCAACCATTATAGTTTCCGCTGCGGTGACGCCCAATTCGTTTATCAGTTGAAAAAAGATTTCCGGATTCGGTTTTCCAATGCCCTTTTCTCCGGATACCGCTACGGCGTGAAACAAGGAACCTAAGCCGGAAGCCGTTAATTTCTCTCGTTGGAGAGAGGGAGCTCCATTGGTAAGAAGCCCGAGGAGATACTCAGAGTTGAGGCGAACAAGAATTTCTTTGGCATCGGGAACCAGCCGTTGGAGGCGGCGGCGAGCTTTTCCAAATTCCTCGGCCAACTCGGGTCCCAGAGCAGGTATATCAATAAGCTGGCGCCGTAATGCCATATCAAACACTGTTTCGCGAAACGGCAAAGCCCAGGCCCGAAGTTCTCGAATTTCTTCTTGTTGATCATCGAAGGTGCCCCAAAGGCATTCATGAGCGCTGATGCCGATGGCATGACAGTAGTTAAAGCACGGCCCTTTTCTCCAAAGTTCCTCCGCTAGCATTTTGGAATCGCGCATAAAATCCGTAATATCTGCGCCAACCTGAGCCGCCTTTGTAGCAACTCTCTCGAAAGCTTCGTGAGAAATTGCTTCATCTGCGATCAATGTGTCGTCTAAATCAAAAAGTATTGCCCGAATTGGCATAACCGCGCCTCCTTACCAAAGTTGAGTGCAAAGAAGTAGACGTTTTTAAAACTTTTGGAAACAGGGAATTTTTTGAAAATCGACGTCGTCCCTTATTTCAAAGATTTCCTGGAAGCCAGGTTTTTCGAGAGTTCGCTGAGTTGATAGGGTCGTTGACGCGCCTCCGCCACAAAATAGCCCTGCGCATAATCAATCCCCAATTCCGCTAAAAGTTCGAACTCTTCTCCAGTCTCCACACACTCCGCCACGGTAACA
Organism: Verrucomicrobiota bacterium; assembly: GCA_003176035.1. Classification (GTDB taxonomy): domain Bacteria; phylum Verrucomicrobiota; class Verrucomicrobiia; order Chthoniobacterales; family Xiphinematobacteraceae; genus Xiphinematobacter. Next base: position 9,293 of record PSRL01000055.1, on the reverse strand, counting down.
ATCCCCATTTTTTTGGCAATTGTTAGGATTGCTTGTATGACGACTTGATTGAAAGGCTGTTCAGGGAGCCCTTGCACAAAGACGCCGTCAATTTTCAAGATGTTGACTGGAAGATTCTTAAGATAGCTCAGAGCACAGAAACCCGATCCGAAGTCATCCATCGCAAAACGAACTCCTTCTTTCTGTAATCGCTGAATTAGGCCGGCCGCATGATCAAGGTCCTTAATCAACTCTGATTCCGTCACTTCAAGAATAAGCCGCTCCGCTTCCACCCCATGCAGTTCAAGTTGTTGTATGACATATTGGGGAAGGTAATCATCTCCAAAGGACAGGCCGCTGAGATTGACCGCAAGGGTCAGATCCCTGCTTTTCTTGAGAGCAAGCATGGCGTTGGAAATAACAAATCGATCTAATTGGACTAATTGACCAGCCCGTTCGAGTGCACCCAAAAAAGTTTGGGGCGCAATCGGCTGAGGGGAAGAAGGACCAATATAGCGAATCAACGCCTCGTGATAGAGGATGCTTCTTTTATCAAAACCAATGATCGGCTGAAACCAGAGCGCCAGAAAATTCTTTTGAATTGCCTCTCGAATGCGTGAAGACCAGTCGGCATCCGAAGCCATTCTTGCAATTCGCCGAGTTTCATTTCGACGAAGCTCCACACGGTTTCTGCCATTCGCTTTTGCTGCATAACAGGCTGAATCTGCGGTAGCTAAAATTTGCGCCGGTGTCTGTGAAGAATCTATTGGCACGATGCCAATTGAGGTCGCCAGATGAAAAATTTTCCCCTTCTCGGAAAATACAAATTTGTCGAGTCTATGGCGGATACGCTCGGCAATTTGCATCGCTGTGGCTTCTTCCACCTCCCGAAAGACTATAACAAATTCATCACCACCAAAACGTACCAAAAAATCGTCACTGCGGCAGGATTCCTTAAGTATGCGGGCTAGCTCCACCAAAAGGCGATCGCCAGAGTTGTGACCTAACGTGTCATTTACTAGCTTGAAATTATCCAAATCCAAATAAAGGAGGAAGGAGGAGATGCCTCTACGCGCCTGTTCAATCGCTCCGCCAATCACTTTTTCAAGCTGATTTCGATTGTGAAGCTTTGTCAAAGGATCGTGCGACGCCAGGAACTTAAGCTCCGATTCAAGGCGCTTCCTTGAAGAAATTTCTCGAATTTGTGCTTCCGCAACCGAGAGGCGCACATCAAGCAAAGACGGCTGATAGGGTTTGGCAATATAATCATTTGCTCCTGCCTCAAGAATTTGTTTGAGATCATCCGCCCGATTGTTAGCAGTGCCTACCAAAATATAATAATAGTCCCCTTGTTCTGATTGCCGAATACAGTGGCAAAGCTCCAGGCCGCTCATCCCAGGCAGGTGAATGTCGAGGAAAATTAGCGCGGCAAATTCCTCCTGCAGCAACGTCAGAGCCTCTTCGGCTGAGGGACAAGCACGAACTTCCAGTCCCTTTTTACGCAAAATCCCCTCCAAGAGAAGGCGGGTTGCGGTATCATCTTCAACAAGCAGGGCTTTTAATTGAGCATTGCCCTTCCCGTGGTAAGCGGTTGGTAACCATCCTGCTTCCAAGGGAGTGGCAAATCGCCATTTTTTTGCTGCTGAGGTCAGTGAAGATTCCTTGTGGTCTTTTCGCAGGTGAGAATTTTAGATCGATTGAGGTCGCGGTCGCTACTTTTATTACAACAAAATTTTTCTAAACCCCCCCTTGGTCATGCTTTTTTCTCTTAGATGCGGAGCCTGCTGCTGTTTGCGAAAATCAGTTCGTCCATAGCTGCCAAGGAGCCTTCCTTCCGCGTCGCTTCTGAGGAAAAATTTCCACCCAATCCGTAAGCATTTTAGGGGTGTTTTTCCCCACTTTCAATCCAGTCAATTACCCCTTTGGCTCCACCTTCCAAATAGCCCGGACTTTTGCGGATGAGTTTGCCCTGAGAATCCAAAAGAATCAAAGTGGGATAGCCTTCCACCTTATATTTCGTTTGTAGGTCGTTATTCTGTTTTTTAAGAGCTTCAGATTGTGGTTTGGAGCGCGGAAAGTCCACATCCACCAAGACTAGATTTTTTTCCGCAAAAGTCTTAAATGCGGGTTGATCAAAAGCCTCTTTTTTCAGTTTGATGCACCAACCACACCAATCTGAACCAGTAAAATTCAAGAGAACTTTTTTGTGTTGAGCTCGAGCTTGAGCCAGGGCTTTTTGATAATCGGTCTGCCAACCTGCATTGGCAAAAGTAAATGTTGTAGAGAGAGCAAATAGCAGGGAGAGTAAAAATTTCATGTATGCTGGTAATGCCTAACGTATTTTGCACAAACTTTCAAGTTCGAGATTTGGCATAATTTCATTTGGAGTCCGAAGTCCCGCATTTATTCTTTGAATCGCTGCGAAGGCAATCATCAGAGCGTTATCGGTTCGCAAAGCGGACTCCGCAAAACGAAGCGCAATCCCTTTGGCTAAACAAGCATCGGCTAATTTAGTTTGTAATCGACTATTTGAGCTGACACCCCCACTCACGGCAATCAATGTACGACTGCAAGCCAGTGCGGCACGAAGGGTTTTTGCAGTCAAAACATCCACAATCGCCTCCTGAAAGGAAGCGCACAGGTCCGGAAGGGCGGCACGTTGATTGTCCTGCTTCAGGAACACGCGAATGGCAGTCTTCAATCCACTGAAGCTAAAATTAAGATCCCCGGAATGGAGCATACTTCGAGGAAAAGAATAGAGTGCGGGGTTGCCTTGCTTGGCAAGCGCATCAATCTGCACGCCGCCAGGATAGGGAAGCCCCAGGAACTTGGCTACTTTGTCAAAAGCTTCGCCTGCGGCGTCATCCTGCGTCTTCCCCAGCAGGACGTAATCTCCGACACCGTGGACATCCAATAAAAGGGTGTGTCCGCCACTCACAATTAACGCAATGTGGGGCGGCACATTCTCTTGACCAAAAAAGGGCGAAAGCAGGTGCCCTTCAATGTGATTGACGGCGGCAAATGGCTTCCCCACCCCCAGTGCCATTGCCTGAGCAAAATAGGCGCCCACCATGAGCGCCGATGCCAGGCCCGGCCCCACTGTTGCAGCGTACAGATCAATTTCGTCCATGGGAATTGTCTGAAGCGCTTTTTGCACAAGAGAAGGAAGGACTTCCAAATGGCTGCGGGAGGCCACTTCAGGAACCACTCCTCCATATTGAGCATGGACGTCCGCCTGCGAGAGAATGCTGTGGAAGAGGACACCACCAAAACCTTTCAAAATAGCCACCGCCGTTTCATCGCAGGAGGTCTCCAAGGCTAAGACTTTTTTTTCAAATAGAATACTCATGATGGCTTGGCCAGGAAGGTCAAGGATTGCAAGGCGCGGACTTCGTTAGAATGAATGAAATTGTTACATGTCGCGGGTGAGTAATTCAATGTTCCAGCCGCGGCCAAGAGTCATAAAGGGCGCGGATTTCCTCGCCATGCAATAAGAGATAGAGGCGATCCAATGCCGCAAGCATCTCCGCCGCGATTGGGGTAGGATCGCAAAATTTGCCGAATTCCTTACGCAGAGAGGTCGCTCTGCCTTGAAGGTCAGAAGGAAATTCTTGCTGATTCACGTTAATGCCGATTCCCACGACAGCAAAAAAATGGCTGCCGGTTCTGGCTTCTGTCAAGATTCCGCAGACTTTGCCACCCGAATAATACAAGTCATTTGGAGGTTTTAAGCGTGGTTGCAGGCCGGTGCTGTGATAAAGGGCGGATGCAACCGCCACCACGGCAAAGGGCGTCAAGCAAGCCGCAGCCTGTGGAGAGATTCCCGGACGTAAAAGTACTGAACTCCAAATGCCGCCGCCCGGAGGGGAGTGCCAGGATCTCCCCAATTGGCCGCGACCCGCCGTTTGAGATTCAGCAAAAACGACAGCTCCCTCGCTTTGTCCTTGTTCCCCCCATTCTAAGGCTACGTCATTGGTGGAGGAAACCTTCTCCACCAGGGCAATTCTATTTCCAATGACATGGTGTTTCGCACAGGCAGCTCGAAGGGCGGCGAGATTGAGAGAATTTGACGGTGGCAGCAGCAGCGTCATTGCTTTGGAATGATCTGAAAATCCAGCGCAAGATCGATCGCGCGTGCTGCGTGGGTCAGACCTCCCACCGAAATATAGTCTACCCCGGTAGCAGCAATTTCTTTAATATTCTCCAAATGAATTCCGCCGCTCGCCTCAAAGGTGAGGTCTGGTTTTCTGAATGTCAGAGCCTCTCGAATTTGTGCGGGCGTCATATTGTCCAATAAAATTCTTTCCACTCCTCCCAGGGCGGCAAATCGGCGGACTTGCTCGAGTGTGTCAGCCTCTAATTCAATCTTTACGCCCGGTCGTTCCCGCCGTACCCGCGCGATGGCTTCAACCAGAGCGTCACGAGACATTGTCGCCAAGTGATTGTCTTTCACTAAGACCTTGTCGAACAATCCGATTCGGTGATTTGTGCCTCCACCGGCCACTATCGCAGCTTTCTCAAATTTACGCAATCCGGGGGTGGTCTTACGGGTATCCAATAGAATGGCATGAGTTCCGGAAATCGCATCCACATAGCGACGCGTCAGCGTAGCTACTCCGGAAAGTCTTTGAATGAAATTTAACGCGGTGCGTTCGGCAGTTAAAATAGCGGTAGCTTTGCCAAAGAGATCCATTATCTGATCTCCCTGCTCTAATCGCTCGCCATCCCGTCGCAAAACGGCAATTTGGAGAGAGGGCTCAACTCTTCGAAAGACTTCTTCGGCAACCTTGCCTCCCGCAAGAACACAAGACTCCCGCGCAATAAGGACCGCTCTTGCGAACTGTTGAGGGTCGACAAAATATGCGCTGGTCACATCTCCGTCTCCTATGTCTTCGTACAGCGCCAAGTCAATGATATCCATAATGCTCTGCGTCTTGTAGTGTACTCAACAATTCCTTTTGCCAGTTCATGAGTCCTGAAAAGTCATTTTGGAATGCGATGGCTTCCAAAGCAGCTTTTGGGGCAATGACAGCGGGATTGAGTTTCTCTCGTTTTGCCACATCATCGCGCAATTGCTTGAGGCGATCAAATTCTTTTAAAGCCTGCTTATTCGGACGCGCTCGTATGAATTTTTCGCGTGTCGGCCATTCGGCTTCCGGAATTTTGAGGGCGGCGGCAAGGGTTTGTTCAAATCTTTCACGCCGGGGTACCGGAAGGTGGGATATGGAAAATGGTGCTCCCTTCACGGAAAGCTCGGCAATTTTGAGGAGATCGCTATTGCTCATCACGTGGAAAGGGGGACGATTCCATTCGCGCGCCTCCGCATCCCGCCAATACCACAGCGTACGAAGAACAGCTTGTGCAACCGGCTCCAGCGCCGCTGAACCCGCAATTTGCCAAGCCTTGCTGCGGTCTTTCTCTTTTGGATTTCTGACAGAATAAAGCATCCGTTCCAGGGACTGGCGAAGCCACTCTTGACGTCCCCTACCCATGACTTCCTCTTCCAAAATCTTTGCCAATGGTAAAAGAAACCGAGTGTCGTTCATGGCATATTCCACCATCTGTCGGGGTAAGGGGCGCCGTCCCCAATTTGCCTTTTGAGAGCCCTTGGAAAGCTTTACTTGAAAAAAACGCTCCACCAGCGCAGCAAGGCCTAGCTCCTCATATCCCAACAAGCGGGCGGCAATCATCGTATCAAAAATATCCCTGGTCTGAAAATCACCGAGACGTGTGAGAAGTCGCAGATCGTAGTCCGCTCCGTGAAAAACCACGCGTTTGTTACGAAGTGCATCGAAAAGCGTTATCAGGCTGATTTCCGCCAACGGATCGATCAAGACGGTTCTTGAAGGCGTGCTAATCTGGATGAGACAAAGTTTTTCAAAGTAGCAGTGCAAACTGTCCGCCTCGGTGTCCAGTGCGATTTCCTCCAGAGGAACGATTTCGGATAAAAATCTCTGCAACTGGTGATCGTCTTCAATCAAAGAGTTCATGAAAGTATGGCTGATGAGCCTAAATACTCTCAGGAATTATTTCAATCGGACGCGCACGGGGTTCTCTAATCTCTGTAGTGGCTTGTGTCGGAACGGTTACAAATGGCCCTCCTCCCAGAGGCGCCTCCTCGCTAAAGGCTATTCCACTCGCTTGGCTCGGTTTCCCTTGGAGGGGAAAGTCTTTGCGCATCGGGTGGTAGGGATAACCCTCCCACATGAGTATGCGGGTCAAATTTGGATGCCCTTCAAATTTTATTCCCATCATGTCATAGGCTTCCCGCTCCAACCAATCCGCCGCCGGCCAAACGCCGATGAGGCTCGGGACGGCCTCGTTTTCTTCTGCTTTTGTCTTGATTCGTAAATGCACCCCGTGCCGCAGGCTATAAAGCTCATAGACGACCTGAAAACGAGGCTCTTCGCCCAAAAGGTCGATGGTCGCAATGTCTAAAAGCATGTCAAACCCCACTCGATCCCGCGCATAAAAACAGACGGATAAAAGCGCTTCCTTGGAGATGGAAAAAGTCGTCTCTCCCCGAAATTCACTGCATTCGAGCTGCGCCTTTGGCATCGCCAAAATAGCCTCTTTGAAGCCCTCAATCAGGGGGCTCATAGGGCTTGTCGCTGAGTGTGGAATGATTTTTCCTTCATGATTTTCTCCTGCAACTTGATTAAACCATCCAGCAGGGCTTCGGGTCTGGGCGGACAACCCGAAATATAGACATCCACCGGCAAGAGATGGTCTATACCCTGGAGCACCGCATAGCTGCGATACATGCCTCCGCTTGAAGCACAAGCACCCATGGCAATCACCCATTTCGGATCTGGCATCTGCTCCCAGATCCTTTTCACAGCCAATGCCATTTTGTAGGTGACTGTCCCTGCAACAATCATGACATCGGATTGCCGGGGAGAAAACCTCATCACTTCAGCGCCAAAGCGCGCGATGTCATACCGGGCTGCGCTTGCCGCCATCAATTCAATAGCACAACACGCCAAACCCATCGGCATCGGCCAAAGGGAATTTTTTCTCATCCAGTTGATGGCCGCACTCAACTGGGTGATCACTACATTGCCCTCGATTTTGGAATCGTAAGCAAGGGGACGCTGGGAACGATGCAATGTGTCCTCCACTCTCATCAAACCAAAATCAGAAAAATTTATCTACTTGATCAAGAGGAATTTTTATTTATATCGCCAAATAGCGCCTTACGTACTGCAACCCCGAACCAAATTCCAAATAAGAGAATGGAAAAATAGATTACCCCGGAGCACAACCAGTGTGCTCCGGAGCGCCTGATCAGATAAGTTTGCCAGTAAATATCACCGTGGGGCCTTATAACGCGGAGCGGCGGCGGCGTTACGCTTTAGTTCCTCAATATCCTTCGCCGCTGTATTCCGCCTTTCGGGATGATTGTTGAAGTTCTTATATATGGTGCTCGCTTCAAATTCGTATTGTGCCCGGTTGTTTGCAACGCCGGTTAGATCCTTCCTATAGTCATCATAAGATGGACCTTGCGGCTTTTTCTCAATTTCTCTTTTTCCCTTCCCTCGGGAAGTGGCTTGATAAGCGGCAGGGCCCTTATTTTCAGAGTTTGGCTGCCAGCTGCGTGGTGGTGGCGATGACTTCTCACTGGACTTCGGGAACCCCAGCTGCTTTCCAGGGTCCGCCATATGTTGGGTCGAGTCTTTTCTCTGATTGGAGAGAATAACATTACGGTAGCTAGAGCCTGGGACTGTTATCTGTGGAATCGATGAATTATTCTTACGAATCATAATTAATCATTATTGAGCTTAAAAGATCGGCTGGGGCGGATAATTTTGCACGTGTCAAAACTAAGCGGAAGCAACCTGTTGCATGATGGGGAAAAAGCCTCTCTAAAAAAGCTTGACAACCGATAGTCGGCCGGCCCTTCGGGCCTACGGGAGGATAAGGGTCATCCCGACTTTCAGATGAGTGGTGCCTTGGAGCTGATTTTGATTCGCATCGGCGATGTCTTTCCAACGCTGGGACGTCTTGTAAAATTTTCTGGAAATCGAGGCGAGGGTGTCTCCTTTTTCGACTTTATAAGTTCGCGTTTCAGGACCTATGAGTTTTTCGGCTGCCTGGGTGATGGGGTTTGTGGAGAATCCCTGTGCGTTGCGGCTCTTACTTAAGACTGAGCGAAAACCTTCTTTCTGGGAGCGCAAGAGAGTCAATTGCGTCTGAAGCTGTAAATTCTCATTTTTCAGCCGTATGGCATCCGCACGGGAAACCACCACACCATCGGAAAGTTGGCTGGCGACGAGGAGTCGCAAGCGCTTAACGTCCTTGCTGACCGCTTTAGCCCGAGGATCATCGGGCATTTTTTCGAGAAAACGCTGAAAGTGATAGAGAGCTCCTATGGGATTTTGAAGTTTGGAATCATAGATCAAAGCCATTCGATAGTGGATCTCCCCTGCCTGGGCACCACTGAGGCATTGTTCATAAAGATCTAATGCTCGCAGGAATTTTCCATCCGTTTCGGCCTGTTCAGCCTCTTCTATTAGTTTTGTATGAAATCCGAATTTGTTGATGAAGGGACCGCAACTGGAAAACGATAAGAAAAGAACACCGAGCAAAATCGCATGACATAGGGAGAAAACCCCTCTCCAAATCTTGGTAGACATATATTTGTGATATCATAAATGTCCGTCCCTGGTGAAAACCTAAAGGACAATTTTTGCGATTTCAGCCGGAGCGCCTTTACGGGAAGAAAAATGTAATGTAGGTTTACTCATGGGACCCCCCGACCCAAGAAAGGAAGAAGGCTTTTCGTGGCGCGCCGATCCGCCTTCTGAGCACACAGAATGGAAGGAGAAGCTAGTGCTAGCCTGCCGCCTGTTTCTTATCGTCAGTCTCATTTTAATCCCGGTATTAGTAATAGGGACCGTCCAAAGTCAATCCGCCTCTTTGCTCTCATTTCTTCCCTCTCAGGATGAAGGACAGAGAGAGCAGACTGACCAACTTAATACCCCCTGGTTCAGTTCATCGGTCTTCTGTCCTAGTCCGGCGCCATCTCCGCTCCCGTCTCCAGTTACGGCATTTTCGGAACCCCATTCTCCGGCTCCTCCCGCTCTCACTCACAAACCTCTTCCCCACATACCCTCAACCGCGGTAGATTTCCTTCGCCCGCGGCCTCCTTTGGGAGTTGCAGTGGTGATTAATTTAAACAAACAACGTCTGACGGTTACGCGATATGACAAAGTGATTCTGGAATCACCCATCTCGAGCGGTCGGCCTTCACATCCATCAGCTACGGGGAATTTTGAAGTCACCCAAAAAAACCGGCACCATTATTCTAATCT
>PSRL01000162.1 GCA_003176035.1 Verrucomicrobiota bacterium | reverse complement strand
AAGCCATTACAGCGGCAGGGCAGGGATGTGCGGCCGCCATTGAAGTCGAACGTTGGTTAGCAGGCCATTGAACGATCACCAATGACCTTGTTGCGCCCTGAGATAACCGCTTAACATAAGACTCCGACAAAATGTCTACCTCGTCCCTATACTCAAGAAAAAATCCTTTCCTGGCTCCCGTGACTGTCAATCAGAGGCTGACAGCGGAGGGTACGAAAAAAGAGACCCGTCATTTTGAAATCTCTTTGGAGGGGTCACATTTGACATATGAGGTGGGTGATTCCTTGGGCGTCTTTCCCAGTAATGATCCGGAGCTGGTGGAAACAATACTCAACAAGCTTGAATTTTCGGGTGAGGAAGAAGTCCCCGCCCCCGACGGGGCCATAGTGCCCTTGAAAAGGGCTCTCCTACATCACTATATCCTCACCGAGCCATCAAAGCAATTGTTGGAGGCGGTTGCGGCAAAGGACTCCTCCGCAGCATTTCTAAAGGAAATGCTCAATCCGAATGTCAGAACAGAGCTGGACCGATATTTGTGGGGGCGCGATGTTTTGGATCCGCTCCTCGAATTTGAATCCGTCCGTTTTGCTCCCGAAGAATTTGTAAAAGTCCTTCGGAAACTCCAGCCGCGACTTTATTCAATCGCATCATCGCAAAAATACCATCCCTCCTCCGTTCACCTGACTGTTGCTGTGGTTCGGTATGAAAGTTACAACCGGTCTCGCAAAGGCGTTTGTACCACATTTCTTTCCGACCGTGCGCAAACCGTTCCGGTATTTGTCCACTCCGCAAAACACTTTCACATTCCGGAGGATCCGGAAGCCTCTTTGATCATGGTGGGTCCCGGAACGGGTGTAGCTCCCTTTCGGGCATTTTTGCAGGAGCGTAAGGCGACAGGGGCTAGAGGGCGCAATTGGCTTTTCTTCGGCGAGCAGTACGCCGATTCGGACTTCTTTTATCAAGAGGAATTTGAAGCCTTTCAATCCGACGGGGTTCTCACCTGCCTGCACACAGCCTTTTCACGGGATCAGGACTATAAGATCTATGTCCAGCACCGCATGCTGGAGAACGCGGAAGAGATCTATGCCTGGTTGGAAGCGGGAGCCTATTTTTATGTTTGCGGCGACGCTGCCCGGATGGCCAAGGATGTGGACACCGCCCTTCATTCCATCGTTGCAAAAGTCGGTAATAAGACTGTTGAAGAAGCCAAGGAATACATTGAAGCTTTGAAAAAAGCGAAGCGTTACCGCCGCGACGTTTATTAACTGATGTTATTTTGTGGAGGGAAAAGGGGAAGTTGTGGATCCGGCAATTGCCGGCTAAAATGCGTGATGCCAATTCGTAATTTACGGATGAAAAGGATTTTTTTGCTCTTTCGCCGCGCAATGTAATTTTATAGCGAAACCCTTATAAAATGATCACAAATTTGGAGGGTATTTTTTCTTTGGGGCGGCGCAAACATAAGGCTATATTTATGATATGGACTCGGTTTTGCAACAATGGCTGAGGGAAAGCGACCCATAAAGTTGCTATCATTTTATAAGGGTTTCGCTATATTTTGAAATTTAGAAAAAACGCTCGCTTGGATTCATTTCGTCACATTCACTTTATCGGAATCTGCGGTACGGCAATGGGAGCGGTGGCCGCCGCCGTCCGCGAACGAGGAATTACCGTCACCGGATCGGATGAAAACATTTATCCGCCGATCTCCACCTTTTTGGAATCTCAGGAGATTTATCCCATTTCCGGTTTTCGTGCCGAAAACATTCCATCCCATGCGGACCTCATCGTCATTGGAAATGCCATCCGGCGGGGCAACCCGGAAGTCGAAGCCGTACTCAATCGTAAGCTCCTTTATTTTTCTTTGCCGGAAATGCTCAAGTACACCTTCCTGCTGAAACGGCATAATTTAGTGGTTACTGGGACCCACGGAAAAACCACAACCACAGCACTCTTAGCATGGATTCTAGAGAACGCCCAATTTCAGCCCGGTTATCTCATCGGAGGAGTTCCTAATAATTTAGGCAGGGGCGCATGTCTTCGCGATTCCAATTATTTTGTCATCGAGGGGGACGAGTATGACACCGCATTTTTTGATAAGCGGTCCAAATTTATCCATTACTTGCCCGAACTCCTCATCATTAATAACATTGAATTCGACCATGCTGATATTTTTCGGGATTTGGATGAAATTAAGACAAGCTTCCGGCGGTTGGTAAACATCGTGCCCAGCGAGGGGATGATTTTAATTAACGGAGATGACGAAAACTGCCGGGAAGTTACTTCAGCAGCGGTATCGCCGGTCGTGGAAGTAGGTTTTTCCGCTAATGCAAGCAACCAAATTCGGTCTCTGCGATTTGAAAGAGAATGGGCGTTTTTTGAACTGTTTCGACAAGAGTTTCGATTGCCTTTAATCGGCGAATTTAATGTTCGCAATGCGGCCATGGCTATCTCCGCGGCGCATTTTTATGGGGTGCCGTTTGATGTCATCCAGCGTGCACTTTCCAGCTTCCAGGGCGTACATCGGCGGCAAGAAATTCGTGGTGAAGTCCGAAAAATTAAGGTCATTGATGACTTTGGGCACCATCCTACCGCTATCCGTCAAACTCTGCGTGGCCTGCGACACAAATATGGGCCTTCTCGCATCTGGGCCGTATTTGAACCTCGCTCGAATACGACTCGACGGTCCGTTTTCCAACATGACCTGCCAAAGGCATTTGTGGACGCTGATGGAGTTTTGATTGCACAGGTTGCCGCTGCGGACCAAATTCCCCCGGCCGAACGGCTGGATCCCCAACAAGTGGTTCACGAAATTGTCGCACAAGGCAAACAGGCGTTTTACGAACCCGGAGCGAATGAGATTGTTCAACGTCTTCAAACTCTCGCCCAAGAGGGCGATGTCATTGTGGTCTTCAGTAATGGCGGATTTGACAACATCCATACGAAGCTCTTGGAAGGGCTTTGAAAAAAAGCACCTCAATCTCTCCCCAAACTTTTGGAAAGTTGCCCGCTTAGCGCCGCTCAAGCAAACCGATTAAGTTGTTAACCAACCCTTGCACCTCTTCACAAACCTGCTCAGCCTTTTCTTTGATTTGAGAAAGATCAGTTTTCTTTTGAGTGGAAATAGCGTGTGAGAGATCGCTTTCTTGATGACGGGCCGCAGAGCGTGTCAGTCGATCCGCGATGCGGCAGTCGCCTTGAATTCGGAAACATCTTTGCTCGATACTTCTTTTTGCGATCGGTTCGATCTTTGCTCGATAGCCATCCTGAATCCTCTGCTCGGGATTTGAGCCGGACCGACCTGTTGAGGATTTAATTGAATCAGTCATAGACCGCAAATGTAAACCAACATTTGTTATTGTACCATAACAGGATGTCAAAAAAATATCCGAAACAGTTGTGAAGACATTTTTTTAAACAAAGTTGCTATCCTTTTTCGCTATAACATGCTGCGGCCGAGCTCGGCGGGTGGAGAGGGATGTTCTCATTGCCTTTTCAAAAGAGACAATGAGGAGTTGGAGGAGCGGGCACCTTACCGAGGTTCGTCAAAGCAAACACCGCTTATATTTTGGTGATGACATCCAGTGTTTTTTCTAATGCTCGCCTCACAAAACGCTGTTTCAACAGTAAACGCACGAAGGTGGTGCGATGCAAACGCCGAACAGCCCGATCCAGCTTGGTATATTGCAACTGTGGTTCCGATTGGAGAGGCGATGAATAATTCATGGCGGGGTGATTCCAACGAATGCCGCTCCCGTTGGCAGCTTGTAATTGAGCTAATTCGTGACCCCATTGCCGATAGAGTTCGGGATGGGTCCGGGCTAATAAATCATAAAGATAGCGGAATTGATCATCAGTAGCAGAGCGATACATGGACCCGGCTCTCACTCGATAGCGGACCAAACATTCAGGCAGGGAAACCCCCAACCATCCATGTTTTAAAAGATTGATCCAGCTTTCGTAATCTTCGAGGCTGTATTCAAACTTAGGGTTGTTTCCTCCCACTTCCAGAAAAGCCCGCCTTCTCACCACACAGATAGGCGTCAGCATATTGTGCCCTAGCAGATAGGGAAAATGGGCATTCCATGTGGGCCAAATGTCTTGAGAATTTTCGAAATACTGTACCCAAGAATAAACAAAACCCACATTGGTATAGGATTCCAACACAGGAAGCGCTTTTTCAAAAAACTGAGGCTCCACCTCATCATCGGCATCTAAAAATGCGATAAACTCGCCTTTGGCCTCCTTGGCCCCCGTGTTGCGGGTCTCAGCCAGACCTTTGTTAGTGGGATGCCGGACCACCCGCACGGCAGGATATTCATTTTGGAGCTCCAGGAGAATTGCTTGGTCGTCTTCGCCGGTACTGCAATCATCCACAATGAGAACTTCTTCGGGAGTCCTTGTGCTTCGCAACGTCGACTCCACGGCGTCTCTCACGTATTTCCCCAGATTGAAAAATGGAATCACCACTGAGAGAGAACCACTGGGCTTTCGCTCAGTGGAAAATTGGACTTCCTCCTGCTTTTGATCGGAAGGCACCTGGTCGCTTAAGCAGCTTGGCAATTGATAGTTCAGCCATGGAGCTGGAAAAACTTTCGGCTTTTCCTGCTGACGAATCACACGCTCGAAATGCTCTAATCGCCGAGAAACAACCTGTTCTTCGGAGCAATAATCTCTGACTCGGAGGCGGGCTCTTTTTCCAATTTCTTTCCTTTCAGAGGGAGAAATTTTTAAAAGGCGACTGAGTTTGCAGGTAAAATCCCCTGCAACCTCCCAATCGAAAAGAATTCCATTTTTTCCATCGGAACCGATAAGCTCAGCTTGCCCCCCCTGCTTCGAAGCGAGCACGACGCTTTCCAACAACATGGCTTCAATGCAAGTATTGGGAAAGTTTTCCCAGAGGCTCGGCACTATCACCACCTCTGCGGAGACAATGTGCTTCTTCAATTCCTGCTGGGCGCAATTGTCGTGGAGTTGAAGTTGATTGCTTTGGATACGATGGCCATATTTAGCCCGAATAAAGGTTCCCACCGTAGTCCCCTGGGGCATATATTCCGTATCCCCTCCGACAAACACGGCGCGGAAACCCTCATTCGCTTTCCAGAGGCGTTCCATGGATTCCAATGCCTTTAAAACCCCCTTGCGTACCTCCAATCGGCCAAAATAAAGCACGGTCGGCTGGGAGGAAGTGGTTTTGGGAGAGGGCGTAAAATCAGACTGGCTGATGGGAAGGGGAATCACATCAATTTCCTTTCCACAGAGAACCTTTTCGGAAATTTGCTTTGCTAAAAAATGGCTTGGAGCCAACAGAGCGTCGGCTGCACTGATACAAAACTTTTCCATTTCTCCCACCCAATAATTAGGAAAACTCGCCGCTGGTTCATGATTAGCTTCGGCGAGTATAAAAGAAGGAGAATGGCAATGGAGTAAGATGGGAATACCACTATAAGCGCGATGTCCGATGAGCTTTTTTTGCAGGAGATAATAAGAGAGAGCTCCGTATTCCTGACATTCAATCAAATCAGGGGGGCCAAGGCGGCCAATCAAATTTTCCACCAGATCTGCTATCTGATAACTTAGTGCGGGCCAATAAGATAATACGTTGTAAGGAAATGCCTTGGATTGGAGGATTGATCCGGAGTTTTCGAAAGCAAGATTTTCGTAATTTGGTTTAAACCCCACAATTTTAACACCATTCCGTAACCGACGATGCTCGTCGGACTTAGCGCGAGTGATGATGGTCAGGTCAATTTTTCGCTTTGCCAAAGCATCGGCGATGTTTGCAACATAACGGGCGATTCCTCCTCCCTCCGGATATTCGCTTGTGACCAACCAAATCTTCATGAATTCTATGTTAAAGGAAAAACTGAGATACCCCCGAAAGAGGACCGCCCCTTCGAACAATTTCCCATTTGCGTTTCAGAGGCGTGTAAAATTTTGTGCGTTATTAATGCAAAAAAGCAAATTTGTACAACTAAACCTCTCATCGAGAAACTAACACCCGCCCAATATCGCGAACTATCCTAAAAAGTTTTATGCTTAGTAGCTCATTATAAGGCACTTACAAGATAATCTTTTTTTACCCCGCTTAGGGAGGGGAAAATAGCAGAGAAATTCGAATGGGCAATGGCTATATAAGTATCACATTTACAACTAGTTAGAATGCTATTTTCTTAGCTTCCGTATTCTCAAATTCAGCCTGGACTTTTTTCACGTCATCGAACATTTGCGCAAGTAGCAAGTTTCATTTATTATTTGAGTTTTAAAGTCGGCCTGATAATCTGCCCCGGCAGTTGTTTAAAAAAAGAAAGGGCGATTGCAAAACAGCAGCTGTCTTCCTGGGCTTCTCGGTGAATAAACAGGACCACAGTTTTTAAAGAACTGCGGAGAGAGCAGTAGCAGATTTTATCGGTATTCCAACTAATAAAATGTTTGCGGGGAACGAATATTTGTTAAGCGTATGACATCTTCGATCGCGGATCGAAAAGGCAGCACGGAATTGTCTTCAAAAAACTGGACGGCTGTGCTCACGCCGCCCAAAGGCCTTTTTCACGTATCCTGGAAGGAACTTTGGGAATATAGAGAGCTGATTGGGTTGCTTGTCTATCGCGATTTTGTTTCAATTTACAAGCAGACCTTTTTAGGTTCTCTGTGGCATATTTTACAGCCACTTTTACAAACTTTGATGTTTGTTTTAGTATTTTCTGCCCTCCTTAAAATTCCGACAAACGGAATTCCACCGCTTTTATTTTTTCTTTCGGGTATCGCTTGTTGGAGATACTTTGCGGATTGCGCTCTGAGGACCTCCACAACATTTATCGATAATCAATCCGTCTTCGATAAAATCTATTTTCCGAGAATCGTCGTCCCCTTAGCTTTGGTGCTCGTAAATCTCGTTCGATTCCTCATACAAATCTTATTGCTGCTCTGCATGTACGTCTTCTTTATTCTGAAGGGAGCGGCCATCCACCCCACATGGGCTTTAATGGCATTGCCTTTGCTAATTGTAGAATTAGGCGCATTGGGGTTGGGTGTAGGATGTTTGATTTCCGCTTTTACAACCCGGTATC
>PSRL01000200.1 GCA_003176035.1 Verrucomicrobiota bacterium | reverse complement strand
ATAAAAATTGGAAATTTTCCGCTTCGGATTTGAAAGAACGAAGCTATTGGGCGGATTATATGCACGCCTATCAGGAAATGATTCGGAATACCGCAACCCCCCTTGCACCTTGGTATGTGCTACCATCTGATAATAAATGGTTTGCTAGGCTAATGGTGGCTGAGGTCATCATTGAAACCCTGCGCTCCCTAGATCTTCGTTTTCCTGAAATCACTCCGGACCAAATGCAACAGCTCAAGCAAGCACGTCGTGCTCTGGAAACAGCGGAGTGACAATTAATGCTAATAAATGATATTTAATGTTATTTTCAGCTCAAAAATAGCATTTACGAAATTCTTAGCGTAACGTTCTTTCGATTAGATAATTGTGTGTATTGCTCCTGCTGTTTTTGCAAGCCCCGGGCACTTGTGCTTTCTTAAAAACCTGAGCAAGCTTTGCGTGGAGTTTCGCGAAAATTTGTTAAAGCGTTTTTAATCAAATAATTACATGTTGTTGCCAGGAAGTTTTGGTTCAGGCGCGAAGCAACGACCGCGCCATATCTTGATGATACGGACCGGTCGGGGCGACAAATCCTGGGACAAAAGGCCGGCAACCTCACGGCATTTTCTTGCAACATGTAACTATTCAGTTAATAAATGCTGTAAGAACCAGGTGAAGATCTGGTAGTCGTTCCCATTAGGTAGTAACTGCGCTGACTATGCCATTGCCTTATTGAGCAATAAAAGCTCCAAATCTAAGTTCTTAAGAAAAATGAAGATTCGACTAAGGTTCATAAAAATGCGACAGGACATAAATTTTTATATGTTACATGTATTGAAGTTTTGAATTAAGCAAAGCCGTACTTTAGCGAGACATCTTTGAAATGATTACGCCTTTGTCGGTTGGTGCACACATTTGAGAGCCGTGGGCCTGAAGAGGTACCGGATTTTTCCGTTGTTTGAACAAGAATTTTGCTGACTTATGGATTGGATATTATCGTGTTGGAGTCTTTATCCGTGGAAGGAAAATGGCGGAGCCTGGTTTTCCGTTATGAAAGCTATGAATGAGGGTTTTTCACTGCGGCTTAATTTAAAGGTGATCTTGTGCCACGACGATCATTAGTTGAGATGGGGTTTGCAAAGAGAGATGTTAATCTTGCTGTAATAGCGCAAAGGTTAGGGATCTCTATTTCGACCGTTTCCAGGGCGTTACGAGGTGCCAAGAGTATTCATCCCACCACCCGAGAACGTATTCTGGAAGAGGCTCAAGCATTAGGTTATTTGGACACACATCGGCTAGCAGCCCTTAATACAAAAAATGTTTTGGTGCTTTCTCAGGCAAGGCAGGCGGGTTCCGACAGCGTGTACATGGCGGGTCTAAGTCAAGCGGCCATAACGCTAAAGGTCAGTTTGATTTCGCACCATTATATGCCCGAGAATTGTCATCAGATTTTAGATCCCAAATCCCAACCAATGGCGATGACAACGGGTGACACTTGCGGGCTCATTCTTTTACATCGTTGGCCTGAGGAGGTGGTGCGGATATTGAGCGAAAATTTGCCAGTGGTCTCAATCGTTCATTCCTATCCGGGTGTTGATTGTGTTGGAATTGAGGATCGAAGCGGTATGCTTGAACTGGTTGCGCACTTAGTATCCGGCGGCCGTTCTCAAATCGGTTTTTTTGGATTTTGTCCGCGGATGAATTCCTCATGCGCTCGGTTCGGAGCGTATGTGGAGGCGCTCATGGCGCACCATTTGCCATTCCAGCTCGAAAATGTCATTCGTGTGACTGCGGAGGAAATGTGTTCACTTGAACTCGTTGATGTTCTTTCGACGGGGAAACTTGTGAATGCACGGTTGGCTGCGGGTGTGAACGCGTGGATTTGTTCCAATCAAATGCTAGCGTATTCTCTCTGTCAACAGCTACAAAAGGCAGGATTTGGAATCCCTGAGGATGTTTCGTTGGCCGGTTTTCACGGAAATGCGCATCCGCAGCCAGCTGGACTTCCAATTTTGACAACAACATCGGTCAATTCGGAAGAATTAGGAGCTGCAGCTTTAAAGCGAGTCATTTCGCGCGCGGAACAGCCTCAGCAACCGTGTCGCTCGATTCTCTTTCCTTGCGGTTTGTCCAAGGGGGAAAGCACGCGGCATGTATAATATATAAATTTACGCTGGCCTTCGCTCTCTGGGGAGGGGGCCAACACGGGAGGACGCATCCCAACGGCTCCGGACGAAGTCAGGGGGGCTATGCAGGGAAGCCGTCAGCCTTCGATTGTGTTGATTTCCACGGGCTCAACCTTAATAGCTAAACTTTCCAGCCATTGGATTGCTCGTGTGATCTCCTCGCGTTCGCCGTTGAGCTCTACCGACATAATTCCGATTTCTTCGGTGACGCTGGCTTGTCGGATATTGCTAGTGATCGAAAACTTTTTTCCCAACTCATAAATGACAGGTTGGGTTACCAGCTTAGCTGGGAAGCTGAGCCAGAGTCTGCTGCTTTGGGTTGCCATGGGAATAGGAGATGGATGGTGGTTGCTCAACTTTATAGCGAAATTCCGCTAAAATGGTCACACCTTTGTCGTTCTATTTCCCTTAGATCCGGCAGCTGCTGATTCGGAAAAAAATTCCGGTGAACCTGGGCTTGCCGAAACAGCTCAAGGGGACCGCAGCCCTTTGGGCGACTAGAGCATCAAATCTGTAATCATTTTAGAATGGGTTTGCTATACTGCATGGAGGTTTCTGTAATAGCAATCACGAGGTCTGCGACTTGGAGGAGGGGCAGGATTAACCCCCTGCGATTGCTGGTAAAATGCTGATTTCGTCGCCTTCTTTAACGGGGGTGGCTTTATCTTGAAGAAAGCGGATATCCTCGTCGTTGAGAAAAATATTGATAAATCGACGGATATTTCCATTCTCGTCCCGAAGCCGTTCATCTAATCCGGGATAGGTCCGGTTGAGATGTGTGAGAATTTCTTCTACGGTTTTCCCTTCGGCAGAAACTATTTCGGCTTCCGCAGTGAGCTTACGGAGAGGAGTGGGAATGTGGACAAGTATAGGCATATGAGTGAGATAATTAAACTGGTGATGAAAGGGAAATATTTGCGATTATCGGCTGGCAAAGGGAGGTGGAGAAGTCAGCTCGACTCCGATGCGTTCGTCAAATTCACGGAGGCTAGGGGAAATGATGCGAGGCTCGCCGCATTTTCCCACAAGGGCTTCCTGAGTTTTTAATCCGTTGCCGGTGATGCAGATCACGGCTGATTCATTGCGTGGGATATTTCCATTTTCAATGAGTTTTTTGGTGCAGGCTACGGTGACTCCGCCAGCCGTTTCGGAGAAAATTCCCTCACATTCGGCAAGCAAACGAATGCCTTCCACAATTTCATCGTCGGTACAATCTTCGCAAGAACCGCCCGTATCGTGCATGGTGTGCACCGCATAATAGCCATCGGCTGGAGTTCCGATTGCCAAAGATTTTGCAATGGTTTGAGGATGGGAAACCGGCTTGATAATGTCAGTGCCGCGTTTAAAAGCGCTACTGATAGGCGCACATCCGGCTGCTTGCGCGCCATGGATCGAAAAAGGTGTTTCCTCTCGCACTAACCCTATGAGAGCCGCCTCCTTATAGGCTTTATGAATTTTGGTGAGAAGGGAACCGCTGGCCATACAAACCACCGTATGTCGGGGCACTTTCCAATCAAGCTGTTCCAGAATTTCAAACCCCATGGTTTTGGACCCTTCGGAATAGTAGGGCCGAAGATTGACGTTGACGAAACCCCAACCATATTTGCCTGCAATTTCCGAGCAAAGCCGATTGACAAGATCATAAACGCCACGGATGCCAATCACATTGGTCCCATAGACCAGGGAACCCAGCACTTTTCCTTGTTCTAAGTCACAAGGAATTAGTACGTAACTTCTGAGGCCGGCCGATGCGGCGTTTGCAGCCACTGAATTCGCCAGGTTGCCCGTCGAGGCGCATGCAACGATTTCAAAACCGAGCTCCCGGGCGCGGGAAAGGGCCACCGCAACCACGCGATCCTTAAAGGAGAGCGTCGGATAATTGACGCTGTCGTTTTTGACCCAAAGTTCCTTGATCCCAAGTTTTTTTGCCAGGCGATCCGCACGGATGAGAGGTGTGAACCCTACTTGAAGGCCAACCGTCGGCTCCGCATCGATCGGGAGTAGCTCCCTATAACGCCACATGGAATAAGGACGGTCGGCGAGGACCTCATGGTTGAGATCCCGAGCAATCGCATCGTAGTCGTACGCAGCTTCGAGAGGACCAAAATCAAACTCGCAAACGTGAAGGGCTTCTTTGGGATAGAGCCTATTACACTCCCGGCATTTCAGGTTTTTAAAATATGTTTTCCCGCTCAGGCTCATAGTGTCCTTAAATCAATAGTAATTAGTACCTATAGTGCCTATCGAGAGCTTAGGGAGAGAAAACTATCTCATCTCTCTGGATTTGGCACCCGAACCTTTCGGAAAAACCTTCCTTTTCTTCCAAATAACCCACTTAATTTGAGTCGATTAGGATGAAATCCTCGGAATTTTTCCTCTAGCGGTTGCCGTGACTTCTTTGGGCCAGTCCCTCCGTCACTCTCGATAAGATGGCTGTAAAATAGAGAGCCGCAAGCGGCCGTTCAAGTCATTTCTGAGAATGGAACACCGGACCCCCTCGGCTGTTTGAGATTTCTTGATTTTAGCAGCCGGTTTTCAGTAGGTAGATTATGCTATCTTTTAGAGGGTTGTTCAAAGCGAAACAACCAGTATATTTGTAAACCATAGGGAAGGGAAGAATGGCAAAGGGTGCGATGGCAAGAAAACTCCCCATTTTGAGAAATGGATAAGTTGGCTAGGTCCGGCTCTTTACAATTTTTATCTTCAAATCTAGTAATCCAGTGATTTGGTTCCGGGGAGGGTGTAGGCGGGGGTTGAGTCTTCGGGGGGAGTTTAACCTCATGTCCCCCTCTCCGGAATCCTAGAAGATTTTTTTGATCTGGAACTTTTCCCAAAACCTAGGGAGACCGGCGTTGCCAGAAGACCCACAACCCACTGAGCGAGAGCCCTTCTGTCATAAGATAGTGTCGCTTGATCGGTCAGCTATCGCAGAGAAAACAATGACCACCCTTGCTCCTGATCCTATGTCATAATTGCTTCTCGCGCCGGCCTTCCTGGTTTTGGGATAAATTCTATAATTATTAAATCAGGTTTGGGATATTTTATAAAAAAGAGAGCTTCCTCATCTGAGGAAGCTCTCCACTTCATTCAAAATAAGCAGACCGTTTGAATTAACTGCGACTGAATGGGAGAGGCAAAGGCTGGGGAACCCCATTAAGATCGCTTAGGATTTTTTGAACTGCGCTTGGACTGGAGTCCTTCGACAATGTATCTGCAATATTTGATATTAGGAGTATATTATCATCTATGCTATATGCCACGTCACCTCCCTTTTCAGCGTTTTGGTCTAGTGTCATAACGATCGTGCGCAACAAATTCTCATCCACACCAAACTCTTTCGCCATTTCCTTAACCGCGGCGTCTTCCTTTATAGTAAGGTAGGTTTTATCTGGTTTTGAGTTGACATATGCGACTGTAGCCCATTTGTCTATGAATGCAGGATCCGAAGGATCAGCGCCTTCACGTATCTCATTTGCAATACCCAATATCTCCTTATCGGCAGGACTTGGAATGTGAGTTTCTTTGCCTGCTTTTTTTGATGCAGCCGCGTCGATGTTTTGAATGGCTTGGGTGAGTTTTGCGACTTGATCTGGAGTCAGATTGTATTGCTGCTTGGCTTTATCTATAGCTGCCTTTTCCTCATCATTTAATGGTTTTGGCTCAGGCGCAGGCTTTGTCCATTCCGCAATAATATCATCTGCTACGCCCACAGCGCCGCGTCCCCTCTTATATGTGCCCCCCGTAGCTGCAGCATCTTGTTCGATAGACTCACCCGCTTCCTTAAACAATTGTTTTGTTTCGTCGGGTGAGAGTTGCCGCCCTAGCTTTTCTTGTATCGATTGAAGCATATTGCTAAACAAAAGAGCCATGTCGGCATTGGAATATTGTCCGGCTACATAGGAAGTGCCTTTGGAATCCAGATTTTTTATGGTGTCCTTTATGATTTCTTCTTGTTGGGAAGTAGGCCCAAATATCGTGCTGGGGCTAGGCCCCTTCCCCTGTTTATACTCCTGAAACTCCTCTGCCGTTAGGTCTTCGAGAGCTAAAAGACTACTGCTTTCTTCTGCTTTGCTTGCCGCATGCCTGGTGAATATATCTACGAGTTTTGTGATATCACCAGCGGAAAGATTTGACCCAGATGATCCCTTGCACTTTGCAACAGTCTCAAGGAGTAGAGTAGTTAAATACTGTTGAGCAAGCAATTTGCCAAGATATGCTTGGCCCTTCTCCATATGTCCGTATTTAGCTACCGCATCGGGAATCGCTTTCTTTAATGCCTCTGCTTCCTCCTTAGAAATAGAGAAATAGCCACTCAGGTTATTAATAAAATCATCTATTTCCTTCTCTTGATCAGCAGTCAGCTGTGCCTTCGGTGGTTCGGGCGCTGTGAATTGTGTGTTTCGATATGTGAGTGTTTTTTTGAGTATGAGCTGATTAAGCTGCGAATGATTCGATTTTCCTGATTGAGCAGGAACATCTGTTTGGGGAGCAGCCGGTTTGGATTTTGGATCCGAAAATGTGTTTAGTTGTGTGTATGGAGGTAAAATGCCTGCATTGCCCTGTGTATTTGTAAACATATAGTATCAGTATAATTAACTTAGCTAAGTTTGTTTGTTTAATAACGTACAATTAACTTGTACATAATCCAGAGTAAGGTGAACCAAAACTTTGTCTAATGACTTTTTTATAGTACGCTATACTCTGGTAACGGGGGGTTATTCTACCTATCGTAGGGAGAAGGTGGGGTGTGGAGAAAACGGATTTTATGTGGGCGGTATGAGGGGCGAGGGTTTGAGGCGGTTGCCGCTGAGCAGATCCTGATTTAGTAGCTGCGAAGGGGGAGTTGAGTGATAAAAGGTCCTCAGCATCAGCAATGCCGTAGTGGCCTGCTCCTTCGCTCGCAATTTTTAGTGAGGAGGATGAGAAGGAAACTTGAGGAAAAAATCCATTGAAAGTGTCCCGGGGAAATGCAGGGATTGAGCAGGACTTAGGCAGAATATCCCCAACTCCCATTGGTTTAATGTGCGGAGGCACCGATTGGAAGCAAGTGGAGTTGATCTGAGGAAGTGCGCTCACAAGCAACTGGGACGATAGGGAGGCTGCTGAAAGAAAGAATCAGAGGCGTCTGGTATTGCATACGCGAATAACTCCGATTTTATAGTGCTCTCGCTATAAGAGGTTTGGGTTGTATGAAAGAACCCCCTTCTGCCATGGAATGCTAGCCTTCCTAGGTTTTGGGAGAGAGGTGAGGAGTTGCGTATGAGCAAATAAGATCAGTTTTTGTGAAAATCGTAGCCGTTGTGAACGATTTTTGTTCTGTAAAATATTCGAACCTTTGCTTATTTAAATTTAATATGTCCACCATTGTTCGTTTTCTGGTCTGCATTTTCTTATTTCCTGTCAGTGTAATAGCCCAGAGTTCTCTGCCTTCTGAGCGTACGATTGGTCATATCGAGCCTGTCTTTAAATTTTTAGACTCAATGCCCGCGGGAGTAACAGTTTCCAGGCAGGGACGTATTTTTGTAAATTTTCCTCGGTGGGGAGATCATGTGCCATTTACTGTCGCTGAAATTCGAGATGGCAAATTGATTCCGTTCCCGAATGCGAATATAAATCGTGCGGATGAGTCTCGACCTAGCGATACATTGATCAGCGTGCAAAGTGTCGTGGTTGACGCAAAAGATCGACTTTGGATTCTCGATACGGCCTCTCCTTCTTTTCGCCCACCGATTTCCGGAGGCGCAAAGTTAATTGCAATTGACCTTGTTACAAATCAAGTGGTTAAAACCATTGTATTTCCACCTAGCGCAGTATTGCCCACCACTTATGTTAATGATGTGCGATTTGATCTTCGAATTGGCAAGGAAGGAGTAGCTTATGTTACGGACTCCTCTCTTCACGGGCCCGGGGCCATTCTTGTGGTAGATTTATCAAGCGGAAAGGTTTTGCGTCGCTTAAGTGGCCACTCCTCCACGTCTCCGGATAAGACATTTGTTCCTATGGTGGAGGGAGAAACATGGATACTTCGAAAATTAAATCATGCGCCTGTTCCCCTGACTGTGGCAGCAGATGGCATTGCCCTTTCCGCTGATGGAGCCACCCTTTATTACTGTCCGCTTTCCAGCCGTCATCTGTATTCGATCCCGACTGCAGCGCTGCGGGACGACTCGATCTCTGAAAAGGAACTGGGAAATAAAGTTGTGGATCTCGGTGAAAAAGGCGCTTCGGAT
>PSRL01000201.1 GCA_003176035.1 Verrucomicrobiota bacterium | reverse complement strand
AATTAAGGATGCGGACGTTCTTTGGGGGCTTATGTCTCTAACTTTCTTTAAAGGACATTGGCAGGGCACCATTGCTGAGGACTCTAGAAATGCGATAAAAAGTACGCCTGTTGCTCATTTTTTAGAAACATCGACCTCTTTTTTAGAATCCCGAGAGCCTGTAAGTGGAATAAAAAAATTTCAGTTACCCAATGATCTTCATATTTTAATGAATGCAAATTTGCGTTCCCGAGAGATGATAGTTCGAGCTGATTTCCTTATAAAGAATGATCAACGATTACTAGTTGATAAATTAGTAGAATATTATAATAATAAACTATCTCAGGAAGGAAAGAAGAATATTAATTTTACATGTAAAATAAAATATCCAGATTGGAATATTTTATCTATTGAAATAGTAACGGAGCCCTCTCATGTAAATGAGGCAATAGATTTACTATCCGATGTTATAAAAAATCCTAATTTTCCGGAAGATGACGATCTGCGCAACTTTAAACGAGAGTCTCTGGTAGGAGGAAATGGAGTAATTACGATTTTTGGGAGTGGAGAGATCGATTTGATCTACGCAAAGCTAAAGAGCGGTTTTCAAGATCTTCCTGCTGGGCAGCCACTTGTTTCTCGCTTGATCAGTAAGCCTCCAGTGGGGAGCACGCAATTTCAAAAGCCGACTCTAATATTACCCGATAACTCAAACAAATTACAGTTCTATTTTCCTATGCCTTTTAGCTTAGATGACGTGACACGTCAGCTTATCAGAAAAGCGGTTCGAAGTGAAGCATATGGTAACGTTAGAGATAAAAATGGACTTGCATACCGTGTGGAGATTAGTCAGCCGGATTTGCTCATTACGATACACACAGATAGCGATAGGAATAGAGAAAAGGTTGTTCAAATATTGAGGAATGTATTTCGCAGTTTAGCTTTAGGAAGCATTACAGACGATGAAATAGAAGCAATAAAGCAACAAATTATAAATGAGATGACGGTTAAAATAAATGCTAAAACTCGCAATCTGAAAACTTGGGTTGCTCAATGTGCCCAAGACGAGTTGCTAGGTTACGAATCTTATCAACAACGAATACATCAGATTCAGGCCGCAAGGCCACAACAGATTCGGGAGGCTTTGAAAAAATTCTTTGTGCTTTATCTTGATACAAAGCTGGCTCCGGAAGCCAAAGGAGAAGATACTATACCACAAATACCGTAATATTGAGATATGACTGGAGTATGTCAAAAGCTCGGGTGCGATGATGCCCAAATTTCGCGGTGAGGGTCAAAATGCTTTCCTCGCGAACCGGATATTGTGCGGGGCAGGCACTGGAACCTATAGGCGATTAGTGCCTATTTGTCCCTCTTGCGGAAATCTGCATTTCCTAAAAAGTAGAGAGCTATGATCGGCTGGCGCAGGACCTTATTGAGGCAAAATTTTTTTCGGATGGCTTGGATTTTGAGCAAATGTCTCCTGCTATCCGTTGCGGTTGCTTTCTTATTGGCTTCCTGTAAACGAGCTGCTTCCGTCGCAAACGTCAAGGATGTCTCCAAGGAGGGGCTGCACCTCCTGGTAAAGTCTCAATACCTTCCGGCGAGTGTCGTGGCGGTCTTTGAAAAAGAAACGGGGATTCCCGTTAGAATACAAGTCTGTGATTCTGATGTGGAAATGCAAGGTCTCTTTGCAACCTCCCCGAAAGTGTACGACATACTCCAGCCGGGAGAGAGCCTTGCCGCGGATTTGGTCCACGAGAGAAGGCTAGCCCCATTGTCTCTTGAAAGAATTCCCAATTTGCGAAATGTGGATTCCTGTTTTTCCGGAAAGTCCTTTGACCCCTCCAATCAATATACCGTACCCTATCTCGGCGGCATTTTGGGGATTGTCTATAATTCGGCGCAGATCGAGGGTGAGCTCAAGACCTACGAGGATGTCTTTATTCGGAAATATGCCGGACGCATTGCCATACCCGATGACAACCGCGAAATTGTCGCTTGTGCTTTGGCTCAATTACAACTCGGTTTCGAAAGTGTCACACCCTCGAACTTAGAAGATGTTCGCAAAAAATTGGCAGCATGGTTACCACTCGTCGGTACTTACGGCCCCGGCATTCCTCCACAGACTCTTTTACGCCGCGGAGATGCCGTGGTAGCCATCATGCGGAGCGGGGAAGCTAACGTTTTGATGAAAGAGGATCCAAAATTCAAATGGGTAGTCCCCCCCAGTGGGGCTCATCTTTTCATCGAAAGCCTGGCGATCTCAAAGGAATCCAGCCATCTCGCGGCAGCTGAGAAGTTTATTAATTTTATTCTGCGTCCGGATATCAGCGCAAGCATTGCACATCAGTATCCATATTTTAATCCCAACCGCCTTGCGAGAAGCCTCCTTCCCAAAGACGAACAGAGATGTCTTGACCTTATGTCCTCGGATTTTCCGAAGTCCACCCTTCAAATGCTTCCCCCGTTAAGTTCAGTCATATTTCAGGATCTGGATCACTTTGTAGAAGGAATCCGTCCTCAATAAAGGGAAACCGCTACTATGTGCGTTTGATTTTTTCTTTCCATCAGACGTCAAATTTGTGGAGGGGTTCCATTTGCCGGGAGTGTCACTTTGTCGGGCAATTAGAGTCTTGACGGAAGAAGCCGGTTTTTTCAAGGCGTCGAAAAGTCAATCAGTTTCTCCCCAAAGTGGACGGAAAGAACCAGCTGGCTGTTTGTATGACAGAGGTTCTAGAGAATGCCTCATACCAATTTTGTGAAAGTCGATGCTTTTGTTTGCTCAAAGCGTTCCGCCAGGTTAGTGCTAGGGAATCAGCACATCGTCGGTTGGCTAAATATCATTGGGGATTATGCGTAAGACAAAAATTATCAGTACATTAGGACCCGTCAGCGATTCCCCGGAGAAATTGAAAGAGCTGATTGAGGCTGGAGTTGATGTCTTTCGACTCAATATGAGCCATGCCGATCAGGAGTGGGTTCGCAATGTCGTTAAAAAAATCCGCCAAATTTCCAGTGACCTGAATAAGGTAGTTGGCATCCTTTTGGATACGCAAGGACCGGCAGTTCGTACCGGAACTCTGAAAACGCCATTTGAACTGAAAATCGGAGACATTTTGGAATTTACGGTTCGTGGTGCTACAAGCAACGAACCTTACTCAGTGGATGTCAATTACGACGGTTTTTTTGATGATGTCTCAGTCGGAAATATTGTGCTTGTAGACAATGGCGTGCTGCACATGGAGGTCCTCTCGAAGTATGACAACAAAGTTCGTTGTAAAGTGCTGACGCGTGGAAAAATGGGGTCTAGGCGCCATATCAATCTTCCGGGAGTGAGAGTCAATCTGCCACCTTTAACCGAAAAGGATTTGGGCGATATTGCAGCGGGTGTGGAAATGGGTGTCGATTTCGTAGCGCTCAGTTTTTGTCGGGAAGCCAATGATGTTCGCATGCTTCGGGATGTTTTAAATAAACATAAAAGCTCGGCACATATCATAGCAAAAATCGAAGACCAACACGCCGTTCAGGTGTTGGATGAAATCATTTGGGAAGCTGACGCGATTATGATTGCGCGAGGCGATTTGGGGATTGAATGCCCGATTGAGGAACTGCCTATTATCCAACGTCTTGCAATTACAAGATGTTTGCAAGTTGGGAGACCTGTGATTGTTGCAACTCACATGTTGGAGTCCATGATCGAAAATCCGGTACCGACTCGTGCGGAGATCACTGATATTGCCAATGCAGTTTTTGAGCAAGCAGATGCTATTATGCTCAGCGGAGAAACAACAATAGGGAAGTATCCTGTGGATTGTGTGAGGATCTTTGATCGCGTAGCGCGCAGGATCGAGCAAAGTCCCGAAATACCACCCTACTCGGACAAAGCTATTATTGTCGATGTGCGGCAAAAAACAGTAAAAGCAGCTGTAGTCTTAGCAGCGTCGTTGCCTGGTTCCAAATTAATGGTTTTTACACGCCGAGGCATTATGGCTGATTATGTCAGCCATCTCCGGCTATCCAGGGCACCAGTGTTTGCATTTTCTCCCGCTGAGACAATCGTTCATCGTCTTTCATTAAATTGGAATATTTTTCCAATTCAGATGGAATTCGCTTCAGAGTTAGATGATACGCTTGCTCGAGCCGAAGCCATTATGAAGGAGCGAGGCTTCATACAAACCGGAGATCAATTGGTGGTTATTGGTGACTTGGTCACTGAACATGAATTGTTTCGTTCTATTCAGCTCAGAATAGCCTTGTAGGGCATTAATAGCGAAAGAACTATAAAATGAAAATGCCTTTGAGGCCCTTTTCCTTTTAGGTCTAGATCTCCTGGTAATAAGGGTTCTCCCTTACAATCCGGCAGCTATCACCAGGGGTATAGTATAGCGAAACCCCTATACACCCTGAAAAAGGGCTGAAAAGTATCCGGCGCCTGCGTTGCTCAGTCGTCGAGTAAGCCCAAGGCTACACTTACTCCTTCGCGTCTTGGCGGCGGAGGCTTTTGATCCCTTTTTCTCAAAAACTTCTGCGACCAGGTTTCTCATCCCATACTGAATTTTCTGGTCGAAATTTTACTATCAATACCCGCACACATCCATGTGTACTAGCTCAAACGCCTCTTTCAGGATCGACGAGCATAGTCTGCTTGTGGTAATGCCCCCGGGGGGATAAGGGTTGATCCGGCAGCGCCGAATCAACCCTTTTTCCTTCCTTATGTGACAGCCGAGAATAAAGGCTGTTGTTATAGGTGTTTCACTATGGATGGTCGCTTCAAAAAACCGCCGCTTTGTGCGGAGCTTCAATCTGGTGGATGGCCTTTCTCAGCTTCATGAGAGCCATGTTTTGGAGTTGGCGAATACGTTCACGGGTTACTCCAAAATTTTCGCCAACCTCTTCCAATGTTTTGGGTTTAGAGCCGTCCAAACCAAAACGTGAGCTAATAATTTGGCGCTCGCGCTCATCCAAAACATCCAATAACTCAGTGACCTCATCACGTAAGTCTTTGTCGCGCAGGTGCTCAAATGGGTCAAGCGCTTCCATGTCGCCCACAATTTCACTAAATTCTGTGGAATCCTCTTCGTTAATGGGAGCATCAAGAGAAGCAGGGCGCACCGCCGCACTCTTAAGTTGCGCCACTTTTATGGAAGAAAGCCCGATTTCATCTGCCAATTCTTCATCGGTTGGTTCGCGTCCGAGTTCTTCCGTCATTTGCATCGAAACTCGCCTCATCTTCGAGATTTTATCGACAAGATGAACTGGAAGTCGAATCGTCTTACTCTGATTTGCAAGCGCACGTTTAATGGATTGTTTAATCCACCACGCCGCATAGGTGCTGAGCTTTCCACCCTTAGTAGGGTCAAAACGCTCAACCGCCTTCATCAAGCCGATATTGCCTTCTGAAATTAAATCCAGTAACGGTAAGCCAATATTAGCATAGTCGCGTGCAATCTTAACGACGAGCCGTAAATTGGCTCGTACCATTGTTGCCCGCGCTTGTTGGTCACCTTGCTTGATTTTTGCAGCTAGCTCAACTTCTTGTTCGGGGGTCAATAGTGGAAACTGTGCAATATCGCGGAGGTACTGTTGAAATCCTGTCTCGGAATCTTCCATTGCCATATTTATAAAATAATTGAGGTTACGTGATCGACACTATAAGCAGAGCAAAGGTCTACAGTAGATGTCGTAAATTTTCGGAAAAAAATTTGCACATTTGTTAATAAGTGGTTCGGGACTACCTAAGGAGAGAAGTGGGTTAGACAAAAAATAATGGCCGATGTTCAAAAGATTACTAAATTTCGAACAGACTCTCCTCAACTCGTCAGCTGTTTCAGACAAATTCTGTTTTCTTAAAAATGTTTTGGTTCCGGGGAAAGTCAAAAACTTGCGGAACTTTATTATATTCATGGAGGCAAAAAAAGAGGGGATCTTTACTCCGCGTTAGGGGTACGTAATACCTAATCGGAACGGACTTATAATCTTTCCTTAATTAGCAAATATTCCGCATGCGGATTATGCCACATAAGGCATAACCCGTAGAATGAGCAGCCTCTGTTACTCGTTTCCTTGCCAGCGACAAGCACTTGAAGAGGGGAGACCCAACTGGTCTAAGATTCGCCAAACCACAGTGTCGATAAATTCCTCGAGATTTTGTGGTTTACTATAGAAAGAGGGCATGGCGGGTAGAAATATCGCTCCC
>PSRL01000105.1 GCA_003176035.1 Verrucomicrobiota bacterium | reverse complement strand
CGTTTTGCCAGCCGTGCCTCCCCTTTTCCAGCTTCTTTCCGGCTTAAAGCCCTTGCCGCTCCGTTTATGTATTAGCGCTGGAGCGCCCTTACGTACTACCACGGCGAGAACATTTTATGAAAAACATCGACTAAAGATCCATTCGTTTTACGGGTCCAGCGAGTGTGGAGGAATTTGTTATGATGCATCCGATGATCCTTTTCCTCCCGAAGGCTGGGTTGGCGAACCTTTGAAAGGAGTGTCAGTAAGCTGGAATGCGGAGAATGGCCGCATTCAAGTTCGCAGTAATGCGGTCGGCCTGGGCTATTATCCGGAGGAAGATGCGCATGCACTCTCTCAAAGTCGCTTTGAACCAGCCGATCTACTCGAAAAACATGGCAACGGATTTCGTATGACTGGTCGACTCTCCGACTGCATTAATGTAGGCGCTAAAAAGGTACACCCTGCCGAGATCGAGAGCGATCTCTTACGTTATCCGGGCGTCAACGACGCAGTTGTCTTTGGCATAGAAGTCGGAGATCGGGGACACCAAATCCATGCTATCGTCGCAGCAGAAGAAAACATCTCCCTCGAAATGCTCAGACAATACTGCGGAGAACGCCTAGCTCGCTGGAAAGTGCCCCGTCATTTCCACCTTGTCAAAAGCCTCCCTGTCAATGAACGAGGAAAAATCAATCGCAGCAAATTGGCAGCCCGATTTACTGTAGCGAAGGTTTTATAGCGCCCCCCCGCAAGAGTGTTCCTAACAAATTGGGTTTCTAAAATCTCTTCCAAGCCCTAGGAAAGCCGGCGCTGCCAGTTTTTCAAAGAAGTCAGCTGTGGCGCTCGATCCATTGGGCGTGGATTGCAGGCGAAATTTCCGAAGGTTTGATTTCGCTGCGCCCTCCCCAAAAGACGTTGGTGTATAAAATCGGAATGTCCAAAGATTCCAGATGTCTGTCAATAGCTGCCTTATGTGCAAGCAGCCGTTCTTTTTCAATTCCATGGGCCACGGCCATAATGTTGACATCATTGAATTCCGGCCCGGCCTCACGCCAATAACAATGGGTCAGAATTTCGTGGCGGCCCACTTCTCCCCCTGCCCGAATCTCACAGCCGGGGGGCACCGCCCAATGAAAGAGGGCATTAAAACGGGTAACGCGTTGCCCTTGAAGAGAGGGTTTTACATGTTCCAGAAATGTGGAAAACCGACCGATCACTTTGCGCTCCATCAAAGACTCTGCCACTCGGAAGAATTCTTCTAAGCCAAGCCCCGCTTCCGAGGCTCTCCCCTCCCAAGCAGGTTCCTGAATTTCTTCAGCCGTAAATTCTCGTTTCAAGCTCAGGAGGACCTTCCATTCCAACGCAGTCAGAGGAGTAGAGGCTACGCTCAACATTTTTGCGGGATTTGGGGCTTTATCTCCTGGTTGCGTATTTTTCCGGCGAACATGGCCAACTCCCAGGGTGAAAATCCCTTCGGCTCTCATAATCCGATATTTTTCCGCTCCTGTTTGACGCAATAGTATGTCGCAATGACGCGTCAGCGAGGCTCCGAAGGGCACCTTTAAAGTAGTCCAGAGTCTATAGGCCCCTCCAGGAATCTTAGCATCTGTGGAACGAATGACCACATGTCCGGAAAAAGGATCTTCACGAAACATGAAATCAAAAGCCGAATCGAGTTTTTCTATCGGTACTTTCCATGCCACGAGAGCACCTTCGGCCAAGTTGGTCGCCAGCAATGTTTGTCGAACACGGCGTATGGTTCCAGCTTGCAGCATGGCCCTAATCCGTTCCAAGACACGCGACAACTCCACTCCGCTGCGAAGAGCAATCTCTCGAAATGGTTCTCTGCAAAAACCGGCAATTTGATCTTCCGATACCGCTAAAATTTGCGCGTTGATAGGGTCGTTGTGTTCCACTGGCACTTTCATCGGTATTATCTCCTTCACTTAGTAAAACTCCGAAAAATCGAGAAGATCAGTAAAATGCATTCTTGCACTATGTACAGCTCCATATCTCCAAAAGCTAAACCACCACAAGGTGAGAGCCTAGCGCGATGAGTCGGTTTCGATCAGCCAACCATACCGGAGAAGGGATTACTTGTTGAATCCAATCCATGTGGGGTGGAAGCCGCTTGCTTGCACCAATTTTTTCTGTCGGAAAAGCAAGCAGATGCGAATCACGCGATTGAACAAATTCACATAAAGAAAAGCCAGTATTGGATTCCAGGATATGAACCTCCACGTCACACTGAGTTTCACCTGCGGCTGTCTCTAGTTTTTCCCAGAAAGTATCCACCATTTGTTCTCGGGAATCTACTAGCGCCATGGAAAATGGATTGACCATCCCAACCAGAAAGACTTTGGAAAACTGCATCTGTTCAAGACAATACAGCATCCCCTTCACCCATGTGAGATCGCTCTTGGGATCGGCAGCAACTACCGCCGTTTCG
Organism: Verrucomicrobiota bacterium; assembly: GCA_003176035.1. Lineage (GTDB taxonomy): Bacteria > Verrucomicrobiota > Verrucomicrobiia > Chthoniobacterales > Xiphinematobacteraceae > Xiphinematobacter. The sequence continues at coordinate 15,572 of PSRL01000105.1, read as the reverse complement.
ACTGGCGTCGCCTCCCGACTGGGTCGCGGCAACAGAAACAGATCGCAGACACTTCTTTCCAGCAACTCGCGAGCAACATCACTTAGGAAGAGGCGGGTAGCTTCCGAGGAACCGATTACACCGGCAATCAGCAGCTCAACATTTGCAGCAACCGCGGCTTTCAAGATAGCCTCAGTAGGAGCGGGACCTTCCGCCCAATGTAGAGCAGGAGCAGGATGAATGTGCAATTCTTGAAAGGCATTTAAGAATTTAGTTTCCCGCTCCTTGGAGTGACTCGCCGCATGAATCACTTCGCATCTGCCGCCAAAACGAGCTGCCACCCGAAAAGCTTCCGCAAGTACCGCAAGAAATCTCGGCGAAAATGTCGAAGCAACGGCTATTTGTCGATAAGGCAGATTTACCATATTTCTCAATAGAACACAGGAATACCAATTTTCAAAATCTTCGGCTTCACAAGGGAATCCATTCTCCCAAGGAAACCGCATAGATGCCAGCCTCGACTTTTTCAGTCGTCAGCCTCCGAAGACCATGGGCATAGGCTTCCAACTGAGGTCCATAACGCCTCAATAATTCGAAAGGCTCGGAAATTCGGTCGGTCTTCCAATCGATAAGCAACCAGTTGTTTTCAGTGCGATGGCGTGCCGCTAAATCCATGACACCTTCCACGATAGCTTCGTTCTCCCGAAAAAAAATTGGCATCTCCGCATGGAGTAGATAGTTCCCGCTTTCCAGGCGTGCTTTTAAGATAGATTGCGCAAATAATTCCCATTCACGCCGTCCCCTCTCAGGGTCGGGACATTTTTGCAGCATGTTTTCCAGGAGGGCCCATTGCGAACCGGAGAATGGATACGCCTCCAAGCATTGATGCCACCATATGCCGTACTCCCTTCCCGAAACGTCGAAAACGGTCTCTCGGGAATGCGATAAATGGTGATTCTTCTGAGCGAGGCTGTGCGGTGTTAATTTATGCAGAAGCTGCGATGCGCGTTGTCGCGCGCTGGTTAAACAAAAATCAGGCGTTGTCGTCCTCTCGATTTGAGTTGTACTGACTGAAGGCAGGGCCTGGCCGCCTCCCCCGGCAGCGGTTGGAGATGGAGAAAGCGCGTTAAAAGCTCGCAAACCTGGTTCTCCCAAAATTTCTGCAAAACTAAAAGTTTTGGGGTTCCCGCCCGAAATTTTTTTGAAAGGAAAGAAAATACTATCATCCAGGATTGCCAGGGTGTTACGGGCACGCGTGAGAGCAACGTATAAGACCCGTTGCATTTCTTGGATCCTTGTGGCAAAGACATTTTCACTTTCGACAACAGTCGCATCTGTCATTCGAAAAGAAATTTTCCGAAAAAAGTACGGCACGAGCACAGCGTCCCATTCAAGGCCCTTGGCTTTCTGGCAAGTGATCAATTGTACGGCTCCGGGTCGGACTTCCTGTGCTTCGGAGGGAGATTCGAAGTTATCGCGCAGCTCTTGCGCAAACTCTTCCAAGGTCAGTCCCCGTGCTTCAGCCTCAGATGCCTGGATGAGCAGCTCATTGTTTCGGCTTTCCAAGGTGTAGGTGTCCTCTTCCGGTAGCGAAAGAAGACGCTCTAGAAGATGCGTTTTACGAAGGGCAGTGGTGATTGCGGAACGGAGAGGAAGGTCTTTTACTTCCAATGCCAATTCTCCTAGCAGCCGCAAGGGAGGTAACTGCGCGGCCATCTCCGGACGCAACCGACAAGGGTCTCCGTTACAAAAAGCAGCTAACTCCGAATCGCGCACAGCAAACACCTCGCGCAAAAGGCCAGCCACTTCAAAGGCATCGTAAGGATGGGCCAACACCCAAAATAGGGAAGTCCACCAGGCGTACACTGGGGAGTCGCCCAAAAGTGAGCGCTCAGAGTGCACTTGCACAGAAAAGCCCTCGTGGCGTAAGGCGAGCGCAATCGTTTCTAACCACCGCTTCCTCGGACAGAGTATGGCGACTTGGTTCCAATCCCGAGCGCGCAAGGCTGTCAACCCTGCCTCGCGCAACCAGGTTGCTATTTCCAGCGCAACAAGTTGTTTTGCTTGGACAGGATGGGTTTCATTATTATTACTCTTGGCAGAGAGAGGGATTCGGAGGACTTGTCCCGCGTCGTCCTGACACGCGGAATAAAGAGGCACAAATTCCACTTGACCCTCCTGACCATTTAATAGGGAAGGCCCAGCCTGATTCACGAATTCAAGCAACGCTGAGCGACAGCGAAATGTCAGTTGGTAATGAAGTTCCCTGCCCTCGGGAGAATCACAGAGCCGTTTTTGAAATTGACGATATACTTGTAAGTCGGCTCGATCTCCATAGATCGATTGCTGTGGGTCGCCTACCATGGAAATCCGACCTTCGGAGATTTCAAATAAGACCTCAAACTGCAAAGGATCTGTATCCTGTGCTTCATCTAAAATAATGGAAAAATTTTGGTTGCGCAAAACGGCGCCCGCCCGGGGATGCCTCAGAAGATCGGCGGCAAATGCAATTTGATCAGAATAGAGAAGTTGACCTTGCTCCAGGCGTTGTCTCCGATAGTGCACTTCAATAGTCTGAAGAGCACAACGCGTATGGATTTGTAGCCAAATCCGAATGGGAGCAAATGTGTTTTCCCAAGCGGTAAGAAATTTTTTCCCACCCTTGGAATAAATAGGAAGAGGGAGAAAGGAAATGTCGCTCTGCAATTTTTCAAGCCATTGAGTCGCGAGACGCTGTCCCTCGCGCACATTTTCTCGAGAATCTGAGCGGGCTTCGGCAATTCGGTCTTCTGAAAGGAGCTCAGAAAAGTCCACGGCGGGAAATGAAGGCGGTGCAAGTTCGGTCAATTGATTGTTGGAGGGAGGTGTTCGCAACAGCTCATGAAGGCAAACGTGTCGTGCCGCAGCCCCCAGTGCGCTAATTGCTGCTTCAACGGCCGTTTCCCCTTCCGGAGAAAATAAAAACCTTTCCCAAAGTCGACGGGGATGAGGGACCGGTTCCGGAACCGAAGGCAATCCGATATAAGCTCCATATAACCGCAGTAATTTTGCGCAAAAAGCATGGATCGTTCCAAAAAACGCTCGATCCATGGCGGCAAATACCTGCGCCGGTGCTTGGGAGGCTAATAATTCAAGATAGATGCGATCCCGCATTTCCGCCGCCGCGCGGCGAGTGTAAGTAACAACAACCAATCGAGGCAATGCAAAGTCGGGATCGCGCCGCGCAACCTCTAGTACTCGCTGGACAATCGAATACGTTTTCCCCACCCCCGCCGGCGCAATGAGCGAAAAGTTGGTTGCCACCTCGCGCACAAATGCTTCACGCGCAATCGCATCCGGCCAAAGATTCATCTCACTTGCTTAAATTGATGTGGGTTAACAGAAAGTACCTCAAACCGGCCATCAATCCAAAATAGGCAGGGAGTCCGGTAAACAATCTCCATGAGAATAAAGAGTACTCTTTGAATAGTTGCATTGGTTGCATTTTGTTCCCAGGTTCGGCAATCGCTGGACCTGGGCCAAACGGCCGGCAACCTTAGGGCAATTTCTTGTATCATGTAACTAGTCATTAATAAATGCTCTAGCCGATCGAAAAACTCATCTTCGTGTGAACTCAAATTCATGAGTCAACTGCCACTTCGTTTCCAGAATATCCTGGGGAATGGCAAAAGTGGCCAGGGGCATAGGGCTTCGAAAAGCGAACTCGGAACGCAATTCTCCGCGCATCCCGAAAGTCCCTGTGCGGAGCATGCGTCCCAAGGTTGCAAAAATAGGTTGGAATTTTTCGAGCTCTTCAAATGGAAGCTGGATTGCCTGAGTGGTGGCATATGGAGTTAACCATGCGGCATCTACTCTTTGAGCCCCCCACGCTAGAGCAGCGTAAGCATAAAGCGCTAACTGAATACCCGTTCCGTCGCGAAGAATTGAAGCCAGCTGGGGCTCTTTTCCGGTCTTATAATCTATGAGAAAGACTGAAGTTCCTGCAAAGGACCCGCACTGATCCGGCGTTCTCTCCTCGCCATAGAGTACGAGGTCCCATCTCCCCTTAATCAGTGATTCCAAGGGCGGCACGAAGACATTCTGAAACGACGTTTCAGTAGCCACAAAAGGAAAACGTCCGCGAAAAGCTTCCAATTGATCGGAAAGTTGCAAAGCAAAGCTCCGGGCTTGCCGCCACATAAATATCCACCGAGGAGTAACTGTTTTCCCGGAATCTCCGCAGGCTTTTTCCATCATAATTCGCGTCGCTTCCGAAGCGGAAAAAATGTTTTGTCTTCGAATTGTTTGATCCGGAAAATGTCCGCTTCCCGAAAGGCAGACATTCCGCAACCAACGGTGGGTCCAGGTACCGACAGTGGAAGTCCCGGAAAATTGCTGCTGATTTTTCGGACATTGGACACCCAAAAACACCTTCATCCAAACTTTAGCAGGTTCCGTAAGGAGTCTCTCGATGTCGACAACCGCCAATGGCGGAGAAGGCAAATTCGCTCTGAACTCCCAGGCCCCAAAAGGAGCTGTGGGATCCAAGCGAGCTTTACGCATTGCCGCGACTTCTTCAATTTTCACCCACGGCGGCTCTCGTTTTTTCTTTGGAGACACCATATGGCGTAAATCCTGCCTTGAGGGCAGCCTGCCATGGCGCTGCTGAAAAAGTTGAGAAAACCAAATTGATGGACGCGCATCATTTTCCAACCAAGTGGTTGCTACCAGAAGCGGGACCTGACATAAGGCTTGAAAATCCCTTTTCTGCGAAATGCTCTTTTCATAGGGTCCCAAGCAGGGCAGTTGAGTAGCTGTCAAATGCCCCTCCCCGAAAGGACCTTCAACTTGAGAACTTCGATTTGCAGAGGCAATTTGTCGATTGAAATCAGCAATGATGTCGGAAGGAATCGCCCCGCTTTCCTCAGTGGGTTCAGGCCATTCTCCCGCGTTCATTCCTGCCAGGATGACATGTGTCCATGGGCACAATGCAGCCTGATCGCGGCGCAAAAGTTGGAGAGTTGCGTAAGGATGGGAACCAAGAGGGTCGCGCCTCCGTCGCTCGTTGCGTAGGGCCGCTTCCAACCACCGTAAAAAAACACCGCGTTTCAAAAACAGCGTTCCGGGCTGCTGAAAACGCTTTCTTCGGACTTGCACACACTCGAGTTGTTCCCACCATGACATCCGATGGAATTCCTTTTCCACCAAATCACAAAACTCCGCGAATGCAGCGCTCTCGGGCAGCAGCATATAAGCATCCAGTCTTTTTTCTTTTTTCCACCTCCGGATAAAAGCTGTGCAAATCGAGATGTCTTGGCTGAGGGTCTCAGCTGAAGCTACCTGCAAAAGTTCGATGAGATCGTTGTAATCAGATAAAGCAGCCAAAAATTTAACAAACTGGGAAACTGTTCGGTTTTTTTGAAAAGCACACCAACGTCTCCATAGAGGGGTCTCCGAAGAACCCAGATATTTATGGCCGATTGCATCAAAATGAGGAATCTCAAGCTCGTTCAATGCGAGAGCAACTTCTCTACTCAGTGATCCGTAACCGGGAAAAACCACTGCTACGGATTCTGACCCTGCTCCAATGAACTCCGCCGCTTTCAAAGCAATGGTCTGAGCAAGATCAAGAATCGATTCTTCCACCAAAAATTCCACGCACGGCTGCACATCTGGCTCTCCCAGACCCTCCGGATATAATTGCAATCTGTCTGAGGCCGCTTCGTGTGTCACCGAATTGCGCAAGGGTACGGTGCCAATATTCAAAACTGTTTCCCAGGTTCCTATCCAACTACTGTCCAAATCGAAGGACGTGTCCTGGGGGGCATCGAAGACAACTTCGAGGTGATTGGTTTGCCTGGAAGCGGCCATTAAAAGAGGAAAAAGTGGCCAATGACCACCATGAAAGCCAAAAATCAATAGCGATTCAAATTGCGTGGCAAGTTTTCGGGAAGCTAATAAGCGATCAGCGGCACTAAAAGTCTGCAACCCTTGTTCCTCCAGCATTGCAGAGAAGTCTTGAACCAAGGACCTGATTTCTCGCAGGCTCTCAAACATTTCGGCTTGCAAGCCAGCCCCATCCAGCATGTCTAAAGCGCGCAGAAGCCAGGCGGGATTTTCTTCCACCGCTCGCACCAATAGAGCAACATGTTTATCAGATGCGGAAAATGTACCTGCTACCGAGGCAAGTATTAAATGGAGTTCCTCACGGCTCGCAATGGTTCTCTGAGGAAAACCTACTGTTCGAGATTCCCCTTGCAAAAATCGCGAACGTAGCTGCTCGGGAGTCCAAAAATGGATATTTATAAACGCTCCCCCTTCAGTAGCGAGAATCTTGCGCAAGCGAATCGCTACTTCTTGATGTGGCAGAACAACCACTTTTTTGTCCTGGGCTGAGTGTCGCATGGCTTGATTGAGCCAGCGCACGACATAAGAAAAGCTTTGCTCGACGTTAGCAGACAAGTATAGGGTCGCACTCATGGTTTCATTCTTCCGATAGGGAGTTTTAAATCAGAGGGTTACATGTTGTCGCCAGGAATTTGCGGCCCAGACGCGAAGCAACAACCGGGCCATATTCTGATGAGACGGACCGGTTAAGGCAACAGAGCCTGGGGCAGAAAGGCCGGCAACTCATGGCAATTTTTTGCAACCTGTAACTATTTAGTTAATAAACGCTCTAACCTTAAAATCTCGCGCAACTGACTTTCGGTGACGGGCATAACGCTCAGACGAGATTGCCGCACCAATGGAAAGTCACAAAGCATGGGCTCCGCCTTGATGATCTCAAGCGAAACAGGTCGGATAAAAGCACGCAGTGGCTCAAGATCCACGCAAAGCCAATTCCCACTTTTTGCAGTCGGGTCAGGATAGGCGGTCTTTCTCACCCGGGCCAATCCTACGATACATTTGTCTACAACACTGTGATAAAAAAGCACTTCATCTCCCAATGCCATATTACCAAGGTAGTTCCGAGCCTGAAAGTTTCGGACCCCGGTCCAAGCCGTGCCATTTTCCCGGACAAAACTGTCCCACGAATATGCAGACGGCTCTTGTTTGACAAGCCAAGCCGCAAACGGCCTCGGTAGATCTGTGATTGATTTTTCCGGGATTCCGTTTGAAGCCGCGGAACCGAGTGTTATTTTATCCGAACGAGAATTTTTTTTCATTCGATCTATATTCCTGGCCATTCTTCTTGTGGTTATGCCATTCTTATGAGTTGGGGACGGACCGGACGCAACTTCTCCTCGTCCCGGAGGGTTGCTTGGTTGTAAAAGAGCAATTCGAAATGCGGCAACGTGGTATTTTTATTTCATTTGAAGGTTCCGAGGGATGCGGAAAATCCACTCAAATTGGCAGGCTTGCGGAGACCTTGAAAGCCAGAAATATACCCTTTGTCACGGCCCGAGAACCGGGTGGCACTGATATTGGGGAGAACATTCGTCAGCTGCTCAAACACGCCGATGTCGCGCTTTGCCCGCATACGGAATTGTTTCTTTTTGCCGCCAGTCGTGCCCAATTAGTACGTGAAGTCTTTAAACCAGCCCTTCTTAATGGTATTTCAGTCATTACCGACCGGTATTTTGATTCGACAGCCGTATATCAGGGATCGGCTCGCAGCCTCCCTTCCGAGCTGGTGGAATGTGTCAACCGCCATGCGGTCGATCATTGCATTCCGGACATCACATTTCTTTTGGACATGGATGCCGCTCTGGCACTGAAACGGGCAACTGAACGACACACTGAAGACGAACCTGAAGACCGCCTGGAGCAGGAACCCGCTGATTTTTACGAAAGAGTGCGTGAAGCATACCTGCAACGTGCTCAACACGAGCCCGGTCGATTTGTTGTTCTCGATGCAAAAAGGTCCGTGGACGCCCTTTCTCAAACCATTCTGAAAACTTTGGAGACACGATGGCCTTTTCAGTTGAGGACGCCCTAAAAAGGCTAACCAATGTTAAAAAAAACGGCCAGTTGGCCCATGCCTACCTCATCCACGGCGCCTCCAGCGCCCACCAAGATGAGCTTTCCGAGGAATTAGCTGCGCTCATCCTAGGGTGCCGTAGAGAAGAGCTGGCCTCCTATCCGGATGTCCAAATCATACAGCCCACCTCAAAATCCAGGCGTATTCTAATTGAACAGATACGACTCTTGGAACACTTCATTCAAAAACGACCCTCCATCGGTATGGTTAAAGTAGCTATTCTCCGGGAAGCTGATCGTCTTGCTCTCAATGCCGCAAATGCCTTCCTTAAGGGATTGGAGGAGCCACCGCCGGGTACCTACTTGCTGCTGCTCTCTCACCGCCCGGATGCACTACTTCCCACGATTCTTTCGAGATGCATTCAGATCCCGCTGCGCCTACAAGAACATCGCCCCCCGAACCTTCAGGAACAAGCCGTTATCGATCTTTTTATCCGTTGCTTCCAATCTCAGATGAGCCCCATCGTGCAAACATTTCAGTTTAGCCGAGGATTCCAAGGTTTATTGACCGAGTATAAAGAAAAATCGGAGTCCTTGGAAAAATTCATGGCCGACAGGGAGCGTTATAAAAACGCAACGGATGGCAAGTGGTTGCAGGATCAGGAAGAGCATTTAAAAGCCCTGACGGAATCCAATGCCCTGCGCCTTCGCCGCGAATTGATCGCAAGTCTCGAAAATTATCTCGCAAAGATCCTGTGCGCCGCCTATCGCAACCCTAGTTCTTCTTTCGAACGAAGCAGTGATCCTCTCAATCGAATTCCGGGAAAAAATATCCTTCGTCAGTTAGAATGTTTGCACCGCCTTCAGAAGGTCCTCGACCTTGGCGTCAATGAGGCGCTGGCTCTCGAAACCTGCTTCCTGGAAATTTTCACTCTGTCCGCATCCAAGAGCACCTGATATACGAGATTTCCATTATTCGATGCAAAACTTTATAATACCGTTTATTCCAGGTGCCTATATCATCTCTGAGTTGAGGTGATGACGCGCATAACAGCTCCTCCAAGAAAGGTGTTGACCTCAGGCAAACCCGAGTTTCATTTTAGTTTGGCATTTTCCAAATGGGATTTTCGACATTTTACCCCTCTTTAGTGCAGCACCCCAGCCCTTTGCTTAAAAGCTTTAGGAACCTTTTGGAGGCTCTTAATGATGAGGAACTGCGGCGGCTTGCGGCAAAATCATCCGGCCTCACGAGGCGTTATTTTGGGAAAACGATGCGTATGTTTGCACCGCTTTATCTCTCCAATGAATGCATTAATTCCTGCTCGTACTGTGGGTTTTCCCGGGAGAATGCTATTTTGCGCGTTACTTTGGAATTAAGAGAAATAGCAAAGGAAGCTTTACACCTCTCTGAAGCAGGATTCCGAGACGTTCTTTTAGTGGCCGGTGAGCACCCGAAATTTATCTCTAATCAATATCTCGTACGATGCGTTCGGCAACTGGTCGATAAATTTCCTTCCATTTGCTTGGAAGTTGCCCCGCTGGAAATTCCGGACTACCGTGAACTCGTGCTAGCAGGCGCTGAGGGTATTTCTCTCTACCAGGAAACCTATCACCGCCCGACCTACTTACAAGTACACCAATTCGGACCCAAAAAAGACTTTGATTGGCGTCTGGACGGACCGGAACGTGCATATAGCGCAGGCTTTCGGCGTCTGGGCATTGGCGCCCTGTATGGCCTCTGGGATTGGCGCGAAGAGGCATTTGCCTTGGCCGCGCATATCGAATATTTGCTCCGAACCTGCTGGCAGGCTCAACTCAGTGTGAGTTTGCCCCGCCTACGCCCCGCAGCAGGCAATTTCTCGCCGCCCCATCCCATTTCAGACCGTGAATTCATTCAGCTCGTTTGCGCGCTCAGGATTACGTTTCCACAGATAGGCATTGTACTCAGCACTCGAGAGTGTTCCGAGCTCCGAGACGCCCTTGCCCCCTTAGGAGTTACCCATATGAGCGCCGGCAGCCATACGGAACCAGGGGGTTATACAGGCCAGGGCAGCACGCACCTACACCGCACCTTGCGCGGTAAGTCCTTGCCCGTAACTCACACTGAGGTCTCAGCAACTGAACAGTTTGCAACCTCTGACAAACGCTCACCAGCCCAGGTCTCTCAGCGCCTCTCGGAATTGGGCCTCGACACGATTTGGAAAGACTGGGATGCTGCTATCTTTGCCACAACATGAAGTCTCTTCGTCTGAACGGAGAAGTTAGAGACAATATCACAGCATCCACCGTAGAGCAGCTGATATGCGAGTTGAATCTTCCTCCTTCAACTTTACTTGTGGAACGGAACGGTACCGCTCTGCACCGCAAGGAATGGACTGACACCATGATACAGTCCGGAGATGTTATCGAGTTGCTTCGTATTACAGCCGGCGGCTGATTAACTCCGCCCATTTCTCCTAGGAATTCATAGCAAGGGCGCTCAAATGAACGCGCCTCTTTTTCTCCGAGGCCCGGCGGCTGCTGGGCCTGGGACAAAAAGGCCAGCAACCTCATGGCAATTCCTTACAACATGTAACTAGTTAGTTAATAAATGCTCTAGACATCCAGTTGACATTCTATCATAGTCGCCATAATTGCCGCGGAATTGACCTCTTGTGACCCTATTCAGAATCTTCTAACTGCCAATAGGCTAAATCCTAGGGACTTCGAAGAAAAGCGTGCTCGTTCTCCCGGTCCGGGAGGACAGCATGTGAACAAGGTTTCCGTTGCCATACGACTTCGCCACCTAGCCACCGGCCTCACCGCCATTGGTCGCCAATCGCGCTCTTTGCACTTGAATCGCCTCTATGCTTACCGAGAATTGGTCGAGCGAGTTCAAGCTCTTCAAAGGCAAAATAGTCAAAAGCAACAAGCACTGATTGCGAAAAAACGTCGTCAAAAGGCCCGTCGGTCGTTTAAAACCAAGGAAAGCATGCGTCATGCTAAGCGGAAGCGCTCCGAAATTAAACGTCAACGTGATAAAATAATCTTTTAGACGATTTTTGTCCTTTTTAGATTCCCCCACCACGAAGATGGACATGCTTACCTGTGAATTGCCTGGCATCCCTAAAATCGGGAGCGGAAAGGTTCGCGAAATTTTTGATGTGGATAGGGAAACCCTTCTGCTGGTTGCAACCGACCGGATTTCCGCTTTCGATTGCGTTCTCTCCAATCCCATTCCCGACAAGGGAAAAATTCTCACGCAAATTTCCTCGTTTTGGTTTCAAAAATTGGATTTCGTCCCAAATCACTATCTGACTTGTTCAGTTCAGACCTATCCCGAAGCGCTACGTCCCTATCAAGAAATTCTGTCGGGAAGATCCATGTTGATTAAAAAGGCTATCCCACTTCCGGTGGAATGTATAGCACGCGGCTACCTTGCCGGCTCCGCTTGGAAAGAGTATCAAGCGTCCGGGACGGTTGGCGGACAAAAAGTCCCGCCGGGCCTACAACAGGCTGATCGGCTTCCTTCCACACTTTTTACCCCCAGCACAAAAGCCACTTCGGGGCATGATGAAAATATGAGCTGGAAGGACTGCCGTTCTCTTTTAGGAGAAGAAATCGCCCGGCAGGTCCGCGATTGGACCATCGAACTTTATGAATATGGTCGCGCTTATGCTGCCACGCGAGGAATTCTGATAGCGGATACCAAATTTGAATTCGGCCTGATCGATGACGAACTCATTTTGATCGACGAATGTCTCACCCCCGATTCCTCTCGTTTTTGGCCCGTAACCTCTTATCAACCGGGCATCTCACCTCCCAGTTTTGATAAGCAATTTGTGCGAGACTATTTGGAAAGCATTTCTTGGAATAAAGTGCCCCCACCTCCGCTGCTTCCGGAGGCCGTAGTTATCAAAACATCCGAAAAATACCAGGAGGCTTACACACGGCTCAGCTCACCAAATCAAAACACCGTGCATCATCCTGATCCTGATCACACGGATTTTTTTTTAATGTAGATCAAGGGGCAAAAAATTGAGGAACGGAATCGAATTGCTGCTCCGACATCTAGCAACGGAGCGAGGCCTTTCCACCAATTATCAACTTTCCACACGACACTCGTTGGAGTGCTTTTCCGCATGGCTTAAGAAAGCAACCGGGACCGAAGCCGCTGCGGATGTCCGGCCCGAACAACTCACTCAATACTTGGCCGACCGCAAATCCCAAGGACTAGCCGCAGCCTCTCTCAAATTGGAAGTCGTGGCGCTACGGATCTTTTTTCGCTTTCTTGTGGGACGCGCCTACATTCCGGAGGACCCAGCGCAGTTTTTGGTGATTCCCAAAATCGAACGCTATTTGCCGGAAACACTGAATCTCTCCGCTATGGAACAACTTCTGGAAAGCGTAAATGAGACGTCTCCTTTAGGGTTGCGCAACCGAGCGATGTTGGAACTTCTCTATGCTTGCGGCCTGCGGGTCTCCGAACTCTGTTCCCTTCGCTTAGAAAACTTGGATCTCGACGCACAGTTTGTCCGAGTCACGGGCAAAGGCGATAAAACTCGACTGGTGCCCCTCGGGTCCAAATCCAAGACAGCACTCATTCAATATCTCCATTCCGGCCGACCCCAACTCGTCACAGCAAAGACCAAAGCCGAAGTTTTCCTTTCTACTCGGGGCAAAAAACTCACTCCGCAACGCCCCTGGCAACTCATCAAACAATATGCGGCTCGGCTCGGAATGGATGCTAACGTTTATCCCCACCTTTTTCGGCATTCCTTTGCCACTCACCTGCTGGTGAATGGAGCGGATTTGCGCATTATTCAGGAGTTACTTGGACATGCGGATATCTCAACGACGCAAATCTACACTCAGCTCGATCAGACCAGACTTCATACAGTTCACCGCAAGTTTCATCCCAGAGCATAGAAGCTGACACGCTTTTATAAATCTCTTTAAAAATATTCGCATCAGTATGTTACAGGACATCAACGCCGGATACCGCCTTACGGACCAGTAATTGGAATAATTCTTGATTAAAATGCTCCCCGAGATAGGCTCAAGAGTGAGTACGGTGCACCGCAAGAACAACATAAAGAAAAACCCGCAAAGCTCCGAACGCGATACGCTAAAATCCTCCGAACGATTTTCCAGTTCCTATGAAAAGGCTATGAGCCACAGCGGATTGCGTTCAACTCCGCAGCGGCGTCACATTTACGATGCGTTGATGGGGCGAAGAGACCATCCCAGTGCGACCGAGGTATTTTTGCGTGTCAAAAAGAATGCTCCATCCATTTCGCTTGCCACTGTTTATAATAGCCTGGAGGCCCTAGTTGCTTGTGGGCTAGTCCGTGCGGTACATGTGGACCGCGAGCCGACTCGATATTGTGCCAACCTTCAAGAGCACGGCCACTTTCTCTGTGATAAATGCGGAAAGGTGCATGATGTAAACTGGCCGGCTCCACCTCAAAGCTCTCTTCCGCCGGGCTATATCATCCATTCTCAAGAAATGACACTACGGGGTCTCTGCAACAAATGTGCTTCCTCTTCTCAATTTAGCAAAGAGATTCAAAAACTATGAACTCACTGACCATCCAAAACCTTCATGCCAAAATCGGCGATAAGGAAATTCTCAAAGGCATCCAACTTGAAATCCCGAAAGGGGAAGTACATGCCATTATGGGGAAAAATGGCTCTGGTAAAAGTACGCTCGCCAAAATCATGGCGGGACACCCGGATTATACGGTCACCTCCGGTGATATTTTACTCGATGGTGAGAGCATTTTAGGAAAAGAACCCGACGAGCGTGCGCGCCTCGGTCTCTTTCTCGCATTTCAATATCCTCTGGAAGTTCCCGGCGTCACCATTGCCAATTTCATCCGTGCCTCCCTTCAGGCCCGCCTGCCAGAAGGAGAAGAATTAGAGGCCGTTGATTACTATGCGGCGCTTTATAAACAGATGGATGCCTTACAAATTCCGCGGGCTTTCACCTCCCGATCCGTAAATGAAGGGTTTTCGGGAGGCGAAAAGAAGCGCTGCGAAGTCCTCCAGATGGCCATGCTCCGACCTAGCTATGCCGTATTGGATGAAACCGACAGTGGTCTGGATATCGACGCATTGAAAATTGTTTCCGAAGGCGTCAATTCCCTTCGCGGCTCTCACGTTGGCATGCTCGTCATCACTCACTATCAAAGACTCTTAAACTATATTGTCCCGGATCGCGTTCACGTAATGGTTGATGGTCGGATCGCTTGCAGTGGCGACAAGGAGCTTGCTCTGAGGCTTGAAGCCGAGGGCTATGATTGGGTTGCCGCTCCCTCCTTAACTTAACTTCTCCAAACCAATGAGTACTGAAAACAAACCTCAAATCGATATCGATCGTTCGCACGGTGATTTCAGCTATCCTGTGGACTATGCCTATGATGCAGGCGTTGGTCTGAGCGAAAAAACGATCAATTATATTTCCGGCGTAAAAGAAGAGCCCGAGTGGATTCGCCAATTCCGCCACGATGCTTATCACAAGTTCCTGGAAAAACCCATGCCCCTCCACTGGGCTAGTAAGGACCTCGAAAACATTCTCTTTGACAATATTCGTTACTACCTTTCCCAAGGCCAACAGCCAAAACGCTCCTGGGAAGAAGTACCCGACGAGGTCAAACGTACCTTCGAACGATTGGGGATTCCTGAACAAGAACGTAAATTCCTGGCTGGTGTGGAAGCCCAATTCGACAGTGAATCCGCTTATTCTAACATCAAACAAGCTGTTGGAGAACAAGGGGTTATTTTTGTAGGCAGCACGGAAGGCCTAAAAAAACATCCGGAAATTTTCCGGAAGTGGTTTGGAAGGGTCATCCCAACCGGGGATAATAAATTTAGCGCGCTCAATAGCGCTGTTTTCAGTGGAGGCAGTTTTATCTACGTACCCCCTGGTGTTAAAGTAAAACACCCATTACAAGCCTATTTCCGCATCAATGCGGAGAGTTTTGGTCAATTTGAACGCACCCTCATCATCGCGGATGAAGGTAGCGAAGTGATGTATATGGAGGGCTGTACGGCTCCAAAATTTGAAACAGCCACTTTACACAGCGCAGTTGTAGAATTAGTTGCTCTTCCTGGAGCTAAAATTCAGTACATCACTGTTCAAAATTGGAGCCCTAATGTCTTTAACTTAGTCACCAAACGGGGCCTCGCACACGAAGAAGCTGAAATTAAATGGATCGATTGCAATATCGGGTCACGTCTGACCATGAAATACCCCGGTGTGGTCATGAAAGGACGCAAAGCTCGCGGAGAAGTCATCAGCATTGCTTTGGCCGGAGACGGCCAACATCAGGACACGGGAGCAAAAATGATTCACGCCGCTGATGAAACAACCAGTAATATTGTCTCCAAATCCATCAGTGTGGGAGAAGGACGTGCTACCTACCGCGGTCTAGTTCACGTGCCAAGGCACCTCAAGGGCTGCAAAAATAACACCGAATGTGATGCTCTCCTGATTAATGCTCACAGTCGCACCGATACCTACCCTGCAATCACAGTAAGGGGACAAGGAAACGCCTGCCAACACGAAGCCAGCGTGAGTCAAATCAGCGCTGAACAAATCTTCTACATGCAACAACGCGGTCTCAGCGAAGCGGAAGCTATGAGTCTTTCCGTAAATGGATTTGTCAATGACCTCGTTCGCCAGTTTCCAATGGAATATTCGGTTGAACTCA